>CAYNJD010000416.1:0-2830 GCA_964397355.1 uncultured Mycobacterium sp.
CGAGCAGGTCGGCCAGGAACTTCTGGGTCGGCGACAGCGGGCCGGACACGATGGCGACCAGCCAGGTGCCGTGCACGTCGGTCAAGGCGGCCCGGCCGTGTCGCTCGGCGACGTCGCGGACGTCCTGGCTGGCCTTCTGCCCGGAGATGGGGGCACCTCCCGCTTGCGGGGGAGCGTCCGGGCCGGGTGGTGCCGTGCCGACCACCACCGTGGCCGGGGCGGTGGTGTCCCAGTTCAGCGCTGCCGCCCGGCTCAGCAGTTCGGGGCCGGTGTCGCCGCGCACCACGGCGTCGACCACGCTGGCCTCCATCCGCGAATCCCAGGTGCCCCGCGCCTCGGCGGCGTCGGCGTAGGCGGAGGCGGCGGTGAAGGCCAGGTCGCGGCTGTATTTGAGGATGCCCACCGTCAGCGCCGTCACCTGTTCCTCGGAGCGGGCCAGCATCGGCACGACCTCCTCGAAGAACTCCATCGTCACCCGCACCATGTCCACGGTGTGGCGCAGCGCGATGTGCCGGGTCAGATCTTGGGGCACCAGCTCGAACGCCTGCGCGGTATGGCTGACGTTGCCGTGCGGGTCGTGCATCCATTCGGCGAAGTTGACCACCGCGGTCTGCACCACCAGCGCGACGCTGGCCCGCTGGGACGCCTCCAGGTCGGCGAAGAACGGCAGCCGTTCGCCCATCGCCGAGACGGCCTCGGTGGCCAGCCGGCCCGAATAGTGCTTGAGCCTGCGCAACAGCGTGTCGGGGACGGTGCTCAGCAGTTCCAGCGTGGACCGCGGCAAGACCGGGCTGCCGGGACTGTTGTCGGCCATCCCTAAAAGCTACGCCTGATTTCTGGCAATTCCAGACAACTAACGGTGATTTCGGCGCGATTGTCGTCGCTCAGCGACGACAATCGCGCCGAAATCGCACCGGGGGCGCTAGGCGACACCGGAATCGGACGTCTGCTCCGGGGCAGCCAGCACGTCGTCGATCCGGTACCGCTCGGCGGCCGTGACCGGGACCGATGCGTCGATCGCCCCGTCGCGGGCCAGCGCGGCCAGCACCGCGACCACCACCGACTCGGCGTCGGTGTTGAAGTAGCGTCGCGCCGCCGGGCGGGTGTCGGAGAAGCCGAAGCCGTCGGTGCCCAGCGTGACGAAGTCGCCGGGTACCCAGGGCCGGATCTGCTCGGGTACCGCGCGCATCCAGTCCGACACCGCCACGACCGGGCCGGTGGCGTCCGCCAGCGCCTGGGTCACATACGGCACCCCGGGCTCGCGGTCCGGGTGGCGAAGCCGCTCGCGTTCCACGGCCACGCCGTCGCGGTTGAGCTCACCCCAGCTGGTCACCGACCACACGTCGGCGGCCACATCCCAGTCGGCGGCCAACAGTTCGGCGGCGCGCAGCGCCTCGGGCATCGCCACCCCGGAGGCCAGGATCTGGGCGGTGTGCGACCGCGACTCCGCGGCCTGCTGATACCGGTAGATGCCGCGCAGCAGGCCGGTCGGGTCGAAGCCGTCCGGCTCGGCCGGCTGCACGTAGGGCTCGTTGTAGAGCGTGACGTAGAAGTACACGTTCTCCGGGTCGGGGCCGTACATGCGCGCCAGGCCGCTTTCGATGATGTGGGCGATCTCGAAGGCGAACGCCGGATCGTAGGAGACCACCGCGGGGTTGGTGGCCGCCAACAGCAGCGAGTGGCCGTCGGCGTGCTGCAGGCCTTCGCCGGTCAGCGTGGTGCGTCCCGCGGTGGCGCCCAGCACGAAGCCGCGCGCCATCTGGTCGGCGGCGGCCCACAGGCCGTCGCCGGTGCGCTGGAAGCCGAACATCGAATAGAAGATGTAGATCGGGATCATCGGCTCGTCGTGGGTGGCATAGGACGTGCCGACCGCGGTGAACGACGCCGTCGAGCCGGCTTCGTTGATGCCCTCGTGCAGGATGTGGCCGGCTTCGCTCTCCTTGTAGGCCAGCATCAGATCGGCGTCGACGGAGGTGTAGAGCTGCCCGTTGCGGTTGTAGATCTTCAGGCTCGGGAACCACGAGTCCATCCCGAAGGTGCGAGCCTCGTCGGGAATGATCGGCACCAGCCGGGGACCGATTTCCTTGTCGCGCAACAGTTCTTTGAACACCCGCACGGTTGCCATGGTGGTGGCCACTTCCTGGTTGCCCGATCCCTTCTTGACCGCCGCGTACGGCTCGGGGCCGGGCAGCGGCAGCGCACGGGCCTGGGTGCGGCGGTGCGGAACGAAACCGCCCAGCGCCCGGCGCCGGTCGAGCAGGTAGCGGATCTCCGGTGCGTCCTCGCCGGGGTGGTAGTACGGCGGCAGGTAGGGATTGTCCTCGAGTTCGGCGTCCGAGATGGGGATCCGCATCTCGTCGCGGAAGTCCTTGAGGTCTTGCAGGCGGAACTTCTTCATCTGGTGGGTGGCATTGCGGCCGGCGAAGTAGCTGCCCAGGCTGTAGCCCTTGATGGTCTTGGCCAGGATCACCGTGGGCTGGCCCTTGTGCTCGACGGCCGCGCTGTAGGCGGCATAGACCTTGCGGTAGTCGTGCCCGCCGCGCTTGAGATGCCAGATCTCCTGGTCGGACAGATCTTGGACCAGCGCCTTGGTGCGCGGGTCACGACCGAAGAAGTGCTCCCGCACGTAGGCGCCGTCGTTGGCCTTGTAGGTCTGGTCGTCGCCGTCGGGCGTGACGTTCATCAGGTTGACCAGGGCGCCGTCGGCGTCGGCGTGCAGCAGCGCGTCCCACTCGCGGCCCCACACCACCTTGATGACGTTCCAGCCCGCACCGCGGAAGAACGACTCCAGCTCCTGGATGATCTTGCCGTTGCCGCGCACCGGGCCGTC
>CAYNJD010000417.1:0-2827 GCA_964397355.1 uncultured Mycobacterium sp.
AGCCGCCGGCTCAGCTTTCCGGCCACCGCGCGGATGCGCGGTGACATGTACACCGCGAACAGCCCGTTGAACACGTCCTCGCGCAGCCGGGTCAGCGTCGATGACGCGATCCGCCACTCACCGTCGGCCTTTTCATAGGTCTCGGTGTAGTGCCCGTAGCCGCGCAGGTTCACCCCGGGCCCGAAGCGCACCACATCCTCCAGCGCCCACACCCCGGTGGCCGTGTTCGTCGACGTCAGCTCGATATCGGGCGCATGCACCTGATGCACCGTGGGCTGCGAACGCAGGCTCTTGCGGGTGAAGGCCACGAATTCATCGGCGCCGGTGATGATTTTGCCGCCGGCGTGGGAGGTGTCGCTGATGAAGTCGTCGGTGAACAGCGCGCGCCAGGCCGCCCAGTCCTTGGTGTCCAGGTAACGGCAGTAGCGGGACTTCAGGCGCTTGATCGCCTCGATTTCCGCGGCGGCGTCAGTCATGGTTCGCCGCCGGTTCGTAGCGCAGCATCGTGACGTCGTGATCGGGATAGTCGCAGAACACCGGCTGCACCCGCATGCCGACAGCCAGGTCGTCGGGATCGACGTTGACCAGTTCGGTGGAAAACCGCGGCCCCTCGTCCCATTCGACGATCGCCAACAGTTGCGGCACCGCGTCGGTGAAGTGCGGGCCGACCGGCCGGCGGGCCACGGTGAAGGAGTACAGCGTTCCCAACCCGGAGATCTCACGCCACTCCAGGTCGTCGGCCAGGGTGCGTGGCGCCCGGACCCGGGGATAGAACACGTAGCTGTCGGTCGACGGCGAGTACTGGATGACGATGCGGTGCTCGGCCAACGCATCCCAGAACGGTGCGGTAGTCGGTGTTTTGACCGGCATCGGGCGTTGCAACGTGGTCATCGCCTGCTCAGTCTCCTTCCAGGATGAGCGTGGTCTGTTCGGACAGGATCCCGCCGTTGCCGGAGACGAAGGCCCGGTTGCAGTCGGCCACCTGCGCGGCACCGGCCCGGCCCATGATCTGGCGGCTGGCGTCACAGACGTGGTGCATACCGCCGGCCAGGCCGGCCTGCCCGAACCCGAGTTGGCCGCCGGCGGTGTTGAGCGGGAAGTCGCCGCGGAACGTCAGATCGTGATCGGCGACGAACTGCATGCCTTTGCCCTTCTCGCAGAAGCCGGCGTCCTCCAGCGACAACAGCACCGTGATGGTGTAGCAGTCGTAGATCGAGACCATGTCCATGTCCGCGCGGGTGAGGTCCGTCATCGCGAAAGCGGTCTCGGCGGCCTCGGCGATCGGTGTGGTCAGCAGATCCGCGGCGTACGTCGGGGTTTTGAACGGCACGTGCTCCCCGAAGCCTTTGACCCACACCGGGCGATGACGTGACCGCCGGGCGATGTCGGCGGAGGCGACGACGACGGCGGCACCGCCGACGCAGGGCATCACGATCTCCAGCATGTGCAGTGGGTCGGCGATGATCGGGCTGGCCAGCACGTCGTCGACGCTCAGCGGGGTGTCGCGCCAGATGGCGCCGTCGGTGTGGTTGGCGTTGACGCGCTGGTCGACGACGATCTTGGCCATCGCCCGTTCGTCGTAGCCGTAGACCGCGCCGTAGCGGGTGGCCACCTGGCCGTACGGGCCGTTCTGGCCGAGGTTGCCGTAGGGGATCTCGAATTCGGCTTGCGGCGAACCGTATTGGTTGCTTGATGAGCCGAAGAACATCGCATCCACCAGGGGCTTGGGTTTTCGTTCCGACATCGGGGTGATGTAGCGGGCCGGCAGCGCGCATAGCACCACGTCGCAGATTCCGAGCTCGATCGCCGCCGCCGCCCGCCACACCATGGCCGCAGCGCTGGCTCCGCCCAGGTCGACGATCTCGGCGAAGCGCGCCGGCACCCCGAGGTATTCGGCGATGGTCGAGGGGACGAAGATTTCCGATTCGCCCAGGTGTGAGGTGACGATGCCGTTGACCAGTTCGCCCGGCAGGCCGGCGTCGCCCAGTGCGGCCGCACTCAACTCGGCCCATTGTTCGAGTGTGAACGGCGCCGGGGTCGCCTTGTTCATCCGCTCCGGTGGCAGCTCGACATAGCCGACGATCGCGGCGTCTCCACGTAATCCCATGTACGGTCCTCTATCTCACTTGCGGGGTAGTCCGAGGATCAGCTGCGCGATGACGTTCAGCTGGATCTCGTTGGTACCGCCGCCCAGCAGTTCGGCCGGCGACAGCAGGTAGGGCTCGACGACGGCCGGGTCGGAGTCGATGACCATGCCGAGGCGTCCGGCGGTGGCCAACGTCGCCTGGAAAGTGCGGCGCAGCAGGACATTCATCGCCACCTTGGCAATGCTCGATGCCGCCCCGTTCCCCTGCCCGTCGAGCAGTCTGATGGTTTCGCGTACCCCGAGGGCCTTGATGGCTTGGGTGTAGGCGTCGAGTTCGCCGAGCGCCCGCAGCGCATCGTCGCGGGCCTCGCCCGGGATTCCGGCGATCCGCCGTAATGCGACGGCACGGTCGTACTCGACGTATCCGCTGATGGCAGAACGTTCTTCGGCCATGGTGGTGATGGCCAGCTGCCAACCGCCGGTGGGCTCGCCGAGCAGCATGTCGTCGGGGACGAAGACGTCGGTGAGGAAGACCTCGTTGAATTCCGCGGCCCCGGTGGCCTGCACGATCGGCTGCACCTCGATGCCGTCTGAGCGCATGTCCACGATGAAGTAGCCGATGCCGCGGTGCTTGGCCGCGCTGGGGTCGGTGCGGGCCAGCAGTGCGCCGTAGTCGGCGCGTTGGGCGCACGAGGTCCAGATCTTGTGGCCGTTGATGCGCCAGCCGCCGTCGACCTTGAC
>CAYNJD010000418.1:0-2822 GCA_964397355.1 uncultured Mycobacterium sp.
CCAGCCGGTTGCGCAGGTGGAAGTAGGCCTGCCAGTCGATCGCGTCGTCCTTGTCGCTCCAGGCCATGTGCCAGATCGCCGCCCCCGGCAGCGTGACGGTCGGGTAGCCGTGCTCGCCGGCCCGCAGCCCGTACTCGGCGTCGTCCCACTTGATGAACGACGGCACCGGCTGGCCGATCTCCTCGGCCACCGCACGCGGGATCATGCACATCCACCAGCCGTTGAAGTCGACGTCGATGCGGCGGTGCAGCTCCGGGGTCTCGGCCAGCGAGTCGGTGGCGAAGTTGTGGTCGTACTCGGTGTGCGGGGCGTTGGTCCACATGAACACGTCGGGGTCGACGACCTCGCCCATGATGTGCAGGTGCGACGGCTCCTGCAGGTTGAGCATGTGCCCGCCCACCAGGGTGGGGGTCTTGGCGAACCGGTTGAGCGCCAGCGCCCGCAGGATCGAGTCCGGCTCGATGCGGATGTCGTCGTCCATGAACAGGATCTGTTCGCAGCCGGTGTTCTTCAGCGCCTCGTACATCACCCGGCTGTAGCCGCCGGACCCGCCGAGGTTGGGCTGGTTGTGGATCGACAGCCGGTCGCCCAGCGCGGCGGCCGCCGCGGCGAAGTCGGGATGGTCGCGCACCTTCCGGGTGCCCTGGTCCGGCACGATCACCGCGCTGATCACCTCGTCGACCTCGGTGTCGGAGGTGAGGGCGGCCAGCGCGTTGACGCAGTCATCGGGCCGGTTGAAGGTCGGGATGCCCACCGCGACGTCGGCGCGGCCGGGCGGCTCGACCGGCGCGTACCAGCCGCCGCGGTGCAGCGTGACCGCGGTGTCGGTGGTGATGTCGAACCAGATCCAGCCGCCGTCCTCGAAGGGCTGCAGGCCGATTTCGAATTCGACCACGGTGGGCTCACCGTCACCCTGGAAAGGCTTGCCGTCCACCGCGATCCGCGCACCGGTGGCCTTGGAGCGGTAGACGTCGACGCGGCCGGCGCCGGTCAGCACCAGCTGCAGCACCACCGATTCCACGATCGACCAGCGGCGCCAGTAGGAGGCCGGGAAGGCGTTGAAGTACGTCGCGAACGACACCTCCGACTCCTCGCCGATCTCCAGGCTGGTGCGGGTCAGCGGGTGCGCCCGGCGGTTGTTGGTCTCCGACTCCTCGATGTAGAGCTTGCGCACATCCAGCGGCTCACCGTGGCGCGGCAGAATGATCCGCGAAAGCCGGCTCACCGCACGCGAACTCACCTCGGGTTTGGTCATCGGTTGTTTTCCCTATTGTTCTCGTGCAGCGGCACACCGTCGGCCAGGTGCGGCGCCAGGACGTTGTCGTACATGCTCAGCGCACTGGCGATGGCCATGTGCATGTCCAGATACTGGTAGGTGCCCAGCCGCCCGCCGAAAAGCACTTTGCCCGACTCCATCTCGGCCTTGGCCAGCGCCCGGTACGCCTCCACCATCGCCCGGTCGTCGGGGGTGTTGATCGGGTAGTACGGCTCGTCGTCGTCACGCGCGAACCGCCCGTACTCCCGCATGATCACCGTCTTGTCGGTCGGGTAGGACCGTTCCGGGTGGAAGTGGCGGAACTCGTGAATGCGGGTGTAGGGCACGTCGGCGTCGTTGTAGTTCATCACCGCGGTGCCCTGAAAGTCCCCGGTGTTCAGCACCTCGAGCTCGAAATCGAGGGTGCGCCAGCCGAGCCGGCCCTTCGCGTAGTCGAAGTAGCGGTCCAGCGGCCCGGTGTAGACGACCGGAGCCTCCGGGCTGTCGGCGCGGAGTTGGTCGCGGACGTCGAACCAGTCGGTGTCCAGCCTGACCTCGATATTGTCGTGCGCCGCCATGTTCTGCAGCCACGCGGTGTAGCCGTCGACCGGCAGCCCCTCGTAGGCGTCGTTGAAGTAGCGGTTGTCGAAGGTGTAGCGCACCGGCAGCCGGGTGATGTTGGACGCCGGCAGCTCGGTGGGGTCGGTCTCCCACTGCTTGGCGGTGTAGTGCTTGACGAACGCCTCGTAGAGCGGGCGGCCGATCAGGCTGATCGCCTTCTCCTCGAAGTTCTTCGCGTCCTTGGTATCGACCTCGGCCGCCTGCTCGGCGATCAGCGCCCTGGCCTCGTCCGGGGTGAAGTAGCGGCCGAAGAACTGCGACACCAGGCCCAGGCCCATCGGGAACTGGTAGGCCTGCCCGTTGTGCATGGCGAACACCCGGTGCTGGTAGCCGGTGAAGTCGGTGAACTGCCGCACGTAGTCCCAGACCCGCTTGTTGGAGGTGTGGAACAGGTGCGCGCCGTACTTGTGGACCTCGATGCCGGTCTGCGGCTCGGCCTCCGAGTAGGCGTTACCGCCGATGTGGGGTCGCTTCTCGACGACCAGCACGCGCTTGCCGAGCTGCGTAGCCACGCGCTCGGCGATGGTCAAGCCGAAGAATCCGGAACCCACGACGAAGAGGTCAAAACGAGCGGTCATCGGCGCCAAGGGTATCTGAACAGCGGCCGTGAGCCTCGTCGGCGCCCCGCCGCCACGGCGCGCTTGGTGGTTTCTGCCGGATCCGGCCGCCGGCGACGCCGCGAGATTGCACTCACGCAGGCAAAACGCGTGAATCTCCGGCGTGAGTGCAATCTCGGCGCAGTACCAAGGCAGCCGCCCCCGGGGAAGGGTTGATCGCGGTTTCCTCACGATTCGATCTCGTCACACTTTTCACACCAGTCACACGCGTACCGTCGATCGGGTAGGAGGCAGTAAACGCCCAACGCCCCCGGGCCGCCGGGCCGCCGGGCAAAACATATTGAGGAGACTTCCGTGCCGAACCGACGTCGACGCAGGCTCTCGACCAC
>CAYNJD010000419.1:0-2817 GCA_964397355.1 uncultured Mycobacterium sp.
TTGCCGGTGCCGGCCTTGCCGCCCAGCGAGACGATGCCCACCGATTCGTCGAGCAGCAGGTCCAGCGCCACCCGCTGTTCGGCGGAGCGCCCACGCAGCCCGAACGCCTCCCGGTCGCCACGGACCAGTTGCACCCGCTTAGCGGCGTTGACCCTGCCCAACGCGTGCGAGGTGCCGCCGAGCAGGCGGATTCCGGTGTGGCACGGTAGATCCCGCGCGGCGGCCAGGTCGATCTCACCCTCGTCGAACAGCGCGTCGATATCGTCGACGGACGCCTCCACCTCGTCCATGCCGGTCCAGCCGGAGACGATGACATCCTGGGCGTGGTATTCGTCGGCGGCCAGACCGAGCGCGGCGGCCTTGACTCGCAGCGGAATGTCCTTGCTCACCAACGTGACTCGCCTGCCCTCAGCCGCCAGGTTGGCGGCGCAGGTCAGGATCCGGGAGTCGTTGCTGTCGGTGCGAAACCCGGTCGGCAGCACCGCGGGGTCACTGTGGTTGAGTTCGACGTGCAGCGTACCGCCTTGCGTCCCAACCGGTATGGGCTGATCAAGGCGACCATGCTCCAGCCGCATGTCGTCGAAGAGGCGCAGTGCCTGGCGGGCGAACCAGCCGAGCTCGTGATGATGGCGTTTGGCCTCGAGCTCGCTGATCACCACCAGCGGGACGACGACCTCGTGTTCGGCGAACCGGGTGCAGGCCCACGGGTCCGACAGCAGCACGGAGGTGTCGAGCACGTACGTCCGGATATCAGGCACTTAGCGCTCCAGCGGTGAGGGCCCGCGCGGCCCCGCGCGAGCAATTCGACGGGGGCGCGGCACTAGAACCGGAGCCGGTCCTGTCGTGATCACGACCGGTGGTGCCGCCGAGACAGCAGAGCATGTGGCTAGCCATCGCTTGCGACGGTACCCCCGTCGGCGCGAACCCGCCGGGCAGGCGCGCCGGAACCCGTCAGCTGACGACGAACCGCTTCAGATCGGGGTGTGCGGCCAGCCCCCACGCGCTGATCCGGTCGGAGATCACCCGGCGCAACTGGTCGGGCCCGAAGATGCCGGCCTCGGCGATTCCGGCCTGCCGGTCGGCGTAGGCGTCGATGTCGGCGCCGATCACCTTCAGCTCGGCGGCCCGGGCGGCGATGGCGGCCACGGTCTCGTCGTGGCTGTAGTCGAGGCAGTGGGCGACCAGGTTCGCGAAGAATTCCTCTTGGCGTTCCTCGTCGCCGGCGATCCGGCTGATCAGCCCCTTGAGCACCGGCTCGTCGGTCTTGTCGGCCAGGTTGCGGCAGAACTCGGCGGACGCGCGCTCATAGAAGGCCATGAACACCAGCGTCTCGACCTGGCTGTACTGGTCGGCGCGGTAGCCCTTCATCACATGCTGCATGCGGACGCTCTCGTTGGCGTCCGGGTCGATCTCGCGGGTCACCACCAGGTATTCCCGCAGCGCGATGGCGTGCAGGTGTTCTTCGGCGGTCCACCGGCCGATCCAGCGCCCCCACTTGTCCTCGAGGATGAAGTGCTCGACGAACTCGCGGTGGTAGCCGGCGAGGCTGTCCTTTTCGATGAGCAGGATCTCGCAGGCGTCGGTGATCACCTTGGGCAGCGTGACCTGCGACGGGTCCCAGTCCTTACCGCCGAGGAAGGCGAAGTTCTCACCCTGCTCGAACGGCACGAAGTCGTGCGCGTACCACGGGTCCACCGTGTCGATGTGGCGGATCATGTTCGCGGCGACCACCGGCTCCAGCTCGCGGATCAGTGCGTTAGCGACAGGTCGTTCAGCCATGAAAGTAACTGTAACCCGAATTCACACGTTTCTCGTAATCGGGGTCGGCGACACGCCTCAGCGCAGCTTCCAGTCCTCCAGGCCGTCATAGAGCGGGAAGTCCTGCGCCAGCTTGGACACCCGGGCGCGCAGCGCCGGCACGTCGGCGGCGGAGCCCGCCGCCAGCGCGGTGGCGATGATGTCGGCGACCTCGGTGAACTCGGCGTCGCCGAACCCGCGGGCGGCCAGCGCCGGGGTACCCACCCGCAGCCCGGAGGTCACCATCGGCGGCCGCGGGTCGTTGGGGACGGCGTTGCGATTGACGGTGATGCCGACCTCGTGCAGCAGGTCCTCGGCCATCTGGCCGTCCAGCGGCGAGTCCCGCAGGTCGACCAGCACCAGGTGCACGTCGGTGCCACCGCTGACCACCGATACACCGGCCTTGGCGACGTCAGCGGCCAGCAGCCGCTCGGCGATGACCTTCGCGCCGGAGAGCACCCGCTGCTGGCGCTCGGCGAACTCAGCGGTGCCGGCGATCTTGAGCGCGACGGCCTTGGCGGCGATCACGTGCATCAGCGGACCGCCCTGCTGGCCGGGGAAGACCGCGGAGTTGATCTGCTTGGCGAACTCCTTCTTGCCGACGATCAGCCCGGACCGCGGCCCGCCGAGGGTCTTGTGCACGGTGGTGGACACCACCTGGGCGTGCGGCACCGGCGACGGGTGCAGGCCGGCCGCCACCAGCCCGGCGAAATGCGCCATGTCGACCCACAGCGTCGCGCCCACCTCGTCGGCGATGGAGCGGAACGCGGCGAAATCCAGGATGCGCGGGTAAGCCGACCAGCCGGCGATGATCACCTTCGGCTTGAACTCCAGCGCTTGGTCCCGTACGACGTCCATGTCGACGCGGTGGCTGACCGGGTCGACACCGTAGAAGGCGTTCTCGTAGAGCTTGCCGGAGAAGTTCAGCCGCATCCCGTGGGTCAGGTGCCCGCCGTTGGCGAGGTCCAGGCCCAGCAGCCGCTCCCCCGGGTTCATCAGGGCCTGCAGCACCGCGGCGTT
>CAYNJD010000420.1:0-2805 GCA_964397355.1 uncultured Mycobacterium sp.
GGCCGCTACATGCCGGCGATGTTCAGCATGCACATGATCGTGCACATGCTGCTGTCGATGCTGGTGCCGATCCTGCTGGCGCTGGGCGGGCCGACGACGCTGGCGCTGCGGGCGTTGCCGGTCGCCGGCCGCGGCCAGCCGCCCGGCCCGCGGGAATGGCTGCTGGCCGCGCTGCACAGCAGGGTGTCGCGATTCCTCACCAACCCGATCATCGCGGCGGTGATCTTCGTGGTCGGCTTCTACGGGCTGTACTTTTCCAGCATCTTCGACTCGATCGTCGGCAGCCACGCCGGGCACGTCGCGATGAACGTGCACTTTCTGCTCAGCGGATATCTCTTTTACTGGGTGGTGATCGGTGTGGACCCCACCCCGCGGCCCATTTCACCGCTGGCCAAGCTGGCGGTGGTGTTCGCCTCGCTGCCGCTGCACGGCTTCTTCGGGGTGCTGTTGATGGGCCTGCAGAAGGTGCTGGGGGAGTGGTTCTACGGCGCGCTGAAGCTGCCGTGGCACACCGACCTGGCCGGAGACCAGCATCTTGGTGGTGGCATCACTTGGGCGGCAGGAGAATTGCCGCTGCTGGTGGTGATGGTCGCGCTGCTGGTGCAGTGGCATCGCAGTGATCAGCGCAGCGCCAAGCGGTACGACCGTGCCGCCGACCGCGACGAAGACGCCGAGCTGGCGGCCTACAACGCGATGCTGGCCGAGGTGGCCCGCCGTGATGCCTCCGGGCAGCTTTAGCCGGACTCAGAAGCCGAAATCCGAGAAGAAGTCGGTCGGTACCAGGGTGCCGTCGGCGGCATTGAAAGCGCTGTACAGTCCCGCGTCGCTCGCCTCGCTGAAGAACTCCGTCGGGTCGGTGACCGGGGTCGAAGGCATGCCGGCCGCGGTGAGCAGATACAGGCTCGGCGCGAACATCCAGCCCAGCCAGGACATGTCGAAGTTACCGACCGGCGTCTTCAAAATATCGGTGACGTTCCCGGCCACGTCGGCGTAGACGTTGGTGAAACCGCCGCCCCACTGGTCGACGTTGTAGATGTCGTAGGCCGCGAACGGGTCCAGCGGCGGATACGGGTTGGTGGGGTCGGTGGGCAGGTTGGCCGCGTCGTAGACCGCGAACACGTTGTCGTAGCCGCCCGAGGAGTTCTGCAGCAGGATTTGCATGCCGTCCAGAGTGGCGTCGCCGTTGGTGAAGGAGGCGCCGTCGTAGTAGGAGCCGTTGGCCCCCTGCATCAGCGAGTCACCGATGTTATAGGTCGGTACGGTGTTGCCGTCGTTCCAGTCGATCGGGTCGGCCGGATCGGCGTGTGCCGCCACCGCTCCGAACAGGCCGACGACACCGGCTGTCAGACACCCCGTGAGCAACTTTGTGATCATGGCTTCCCCCAGCCCGTATGCGATCACTGGTGCGACGTAGCTTACGCCGGTGACCTGCGGATAGGAATGGCCACGGCGCCGGGGTCCGCCGCCGGTGAGCCGTTAGTCGCGCAGCCGCAGCCCGGCCTCGGCGATCGCGTCGGCCTCCTGTTCGGTTGCCACCGAAGGCCCCGACCCCGGAAGTCTCCTGCCTGCCATCTCCGGGGTGAACCGCAGCGTGATCGCGCCGACGATGCCCGCAGCCATCAGGATGAATGCCGGCACCATCACGTTGCCGGTGCCCGACACCAGTGTCTCGGCGAATAGCGGAGTGGTGCCCCCGAAGATCGAGACCGAGATGTTGAATCCGATCGCTACCGCGAAAAGTCGCACCCTGGTGGGGAACAGCGCCGGCAGCGTCGACGGCGTGGTGCTGTAGAAGCACACCAGCGCGAGGCCGATGATCATCACGCCGAGCAGCCGCATCAGATAGTTTCCGCCGTGTCGGATCAGCAGGAATGCCGGAATGGAGCCGACGATCAGCAGCACGGCGCCGGTCCACAGGATCGGTTTGCGGCCGATCCGGTCCGACAGCCTGGCCAGTGGCATCACCGCGACCAGCATCAGCAGCAGCGCCACCACGATCATCGTCAGCCCGCGGCTGCCGCTGATACCACCGACCTGTTTGAAGTACGTCGGCATGTATCCGGTGAGCATGTAGTTGGTGACGTTCTCGGCCAGTACCAGGCCCATGCAGATCAGCAGTCCGTTGCGCTGGCCGACGATGGTCTGCTGGAACTGCCGCCACCCGGTGCCGCGGGTCGTCTCGTCGTTCTCGCTGAGCTGCTCGTAGGCCGGTGATTCGTCGATGCGCAACCGCATGTACAGCGTGACCATGGCCAGCGGTACGCCCAGCAGGAACGGGGCCCGCCAGCCCCAGTGCAGCATGTCGGAGATCGGCAGCTGGGATTTGATCAGGGTCACCACTGCGGCGCCCGTGATGTAGCCACCCAGCGTGCCCAGCGGCAGAAACCCGGTCAGCGCGCCGCGACTGCGGTCCGGGGCGTGTTCGCTGACATAGGTCATCGCACCCACGTACTCGCCGCCGGTGGAGAAGCCCTGCATGATCTTGGTGATGATCAGCAGGGTCGGCGCCCAGACCCCGATTTCCTCGTAGGACGGCAGCAGCCCGGTCACGGTGGTGCCCACCGCCATCAGCGTGACGGTCATGACCAGCACCCGCTTGCGGCCGATGCGGTCGCCGAGCGCGCCGAAGACGATCCCGCCGAGCGGCCGCACCGCGAAGGCCGCCGCCAAGGTGCCGAAGGTGGCGATCAGGCCCACCGCGCTGGAACTGTCACTGGGGTAGAACACCTGCGCGATCGTGGTGGCCAGGAAGCCGTAGATGCCGAAGTCGTACCACTCCATGAAGTTGCCGACGGCGGTGCCCGC
>CAYNJD010000421.1:0-2785 GCA_964397355.1 uncultured Mycobacterium sp.
CTAGGCCAGCCGCCAGTCGATCGGCTCGGCTCCCAGTTGCCCCAGCAGCTCGTTGGCGCGGCTGAACGGCCGCGATCCGAAGAACCCCCGCGACGCCGACAGCGGTGACGGGTGCGGCGACTCGATGGCGACACAGTTGTCGGCCAGCATCGGTTTCAGGGTGCCGGCATCGCGTCCCCACAGGATCGCCACCATCGGTCGCCTACGGGCCACCAGCGCCCGGATCGCGCACTCGGTGACCACCTCCCAGCCCTTTCCCCGGTGCGACGCCGGGTTGCCCGGCCGCACGGTGAGCACCCTGTTGAGCAGCAGCACCCCGCGTTGCGCCCACGCGGACAGATCTCCGTTGGCGGGCCTGGGATGGCCGAGGTCGGCGGAGTACTCGGTGAAGATGTTCTCCAGACTGCGCGGCAGCGGCCGCACATGCGGCGCCACCGAGAAGCTGAGCCCCACTGCGTGGCCGGGTGTCGGATAGGGGTCTTGCCCGACGATCAACACCCGCACGGCGTCGAACGGAAAAGTGAAGGCGCGCAAGATGTTCTGTCCGTCGGGCAGGTAGCCGCGGCCGGCGGAGACCTCCTGGCGCAGAAACTGCCCCAGCTCCGTGACCTGATCGCTAACCGGCGCCAGTGCGGTGGCCCAACCGCTCTCGACGAGTTCAGGAAGTGGACGCGCGCTCATGGTGTCTCAACGTAACGGTGCGCCGGAGTCATACGACTGCCAGCCCGTATCCCCGTCCCACGCCGCCCCGTCGACCAGCACCCGGGCCGGGCCCTCGGCCACCCGCCCGACGGCCCGCCAGCCGGCCGGCGGCGCAGCGGGAAACGCAGCCACCAAGGCGTGGTCCTCGCCCCCGCCCAGCACCCACGCCCAGGGGTCGGCGCCGACAGCGGCGGCGGCTGTGACCAGCGCCTGATGGTCGGCCGCCAGCGCGGCGGTGGACACCTCGATCGTCACCTGTGATGCGGCCGCCACATGGCCCAGGTCGGCGATCAGCCCGTCGGAGACGTCCGTCATGGCCTGCGCCCCGGCGGCCGCGGCCACCGCACCCTGCCCGTAGGGCGGCTCCGGGACCAGGTGCCGTCGACGCAGCTCGTCGAATTCCCCGGTCCCGGCCACGCCGTGGTCCCACAGCCGAAAACCCGCCGCCGAGCGGCCCAGCTCGCCGGCCACCGCCACCACCGCCCCGGGTCGCGCCCCCGACCGCAGCACCGGCCCCGCCGCTGGCAGATCCCCGAGCGCCGTCACCGACACCACCCAGGAATCGGCCTGCACCAGGTCGCCGCCGACCACACCGGCCCCGAGCCGCTCGGCTTCGGCCCACATGCCATCGGCCAGCGCGGCGGCATCGGCGGCACGGGTGGCCGCGGGGGCGCCGAAGGCGACCACGAAGGCGGTGGCCCGCGCCCCCATCGCCTCGATGTCCGCGGCGTTCTGCGCGATCGCCTTGCGTCCGACATCGTGCGGGGTCGACCAGTCCAGCCGGAAATGCCGGCCCTCCACAAGCATGTCGGTGGAGACCGCGGTCCGGCCCCCGGCGCACCGCACCACCGCCGCGTCGTCGCCGGGCCCCAGCTCGGTGGTGGCAGGCTGACGGCGATCGGCCACCAGCCGGTCGATCGTGGGAAACTCACCAAGCTGACCCAGCGTGGGCTCGTCACCGCGCACAGCCACCGAGTGTAGGTGCCAACGAATAGGGAGCACGGGGCGTGATGAATCCGGGGACCGACAGCGACGGGCCGTCGCGTGTCGCGCTGATCGCGGCGCTGGTGGTCGCGGTTGCCGCGGTGGGCGCCGCGCTGGCGGTCGCCGCGGCGCACCGGCCGGGCGGCGCACCGGCCGAACCCGTCCGGCTCGCCACGGTGCCGGCCCCGCACGCCGGCGACCCGGCCTGCCGCGCGGTGCTCGACGCCGCGCCGGCGCAACTGGGTGAGTACCGGCGCGCCGAGATCGCGGCTCCCGCACCGCAGGGCGCAGCGGCCTGGACGGCCGGCGACGGCGCGTCGGTGGTGCTGCGCTGCGGGCTGGATCGACCGGCCGACTTCGTGGTGGGTTCGCCCATTCAGGTGGTCGATCGGGTGCAGTGGTTCGAGGTCCGCGAAGGCGAGCGCGCCACCTGGTACGCGGTCGACCGGCAGGTCTACCTGGCGCTGACGCTGCCGCCGGGCTCGGGTCCCACCCCGATCCAGGAACTGTCCGATGTGATCTCCGAGCATGTTGCCGCGGTGCCGATCCGGCCGGCGCCGGCGCGCTGACATTCGCGCCGAGCGTGCATTCACGGCGAATACGCGACTGATTTTTCGCACTCGGTGCACGCTCGACGCCTTAGCGGCATAGTCGCATCAGCGCAGTCCCACCCCGCGGGCAAGCGCGGTGTCGACCATCGTCGCCAGCAGCGTCGGGTAGTCGACGCCGCTGGCGGCCCACATTCTCGGGTACATCGAGATGGTGGTGAACCCGGGCATGGTGTTGATCTCGTTGATCACCGGACCATGCTCGGTGTAGAAGAAGTCCACCCGGGCCAGGCCCTGGCACTCCAGCGCCGAAAACGCCCGGATCGCCAACTGCCGCACCGTATCCGCGACATCGTCATCGACTTTGGCGGGCACGTCGAGTTCAGCGCCGTCATCGAGGTACTTGGTGGCGAAGTCGTAGAACGAGTCGTCATGTTCGCCACAGCCGCCCGCCCCGGCCACCCGGATCTCCCCCACCGTGCTGGCGGCCACGGTCCCGTCGGGGAATTCGAGCACCCCGCACTCGAGCTCACGGCCGACGATCGCGGCCT
>CAYNJD010000422.1:0-2768 GCA_964397355.1 uncultured Mycobacterium sp.
GTGCAGGCCTTCGGCACGACGATGGTGTCCAGGTTGTGCCCGGCGGCGGTGACGACCTCGATGATGTCGTCGTGGCACCACGCGGTGTCGAGCCCGTTGATGCGAATGGCCCGTGCGGTGCGCCCCCAGTCCAGATCGTTGAGCGCGGTGATCACCTTGGCGCGCGCGGCCACTTTGTGAGCCGGCGCGGTGGCGTCTTCCAGGTCCAGGAAGACCAGATCGGCCTGCGAGGCGGCGGCACGCGCGAACATGTTGTCGTTGGCCGCGGGCACGGCGAGTTCGGAGCGGCGCAGCAGCATGGGTTTCTCCTTCGGGTTACAGCACGCCGCGGGCGTGCAGGTCGTCGATGTCGGATGCGGTGAGGTCGAGCAGTTCGCGGTAGACCTCGGTGTTGTGCTCGCCCAGACGCGGGCCGAGGTGCTCGACGCGGCCGGCCGCGCCGGAGAAGCGCGGCACCGGGGCCTGCACGGTCATGGCGCCCAGTTCGCGGTCAGCCACCTTCACGAACACCTCGCGGTGCGCGAGCTGCTCGTCGGCGACCAGGTCGGCGATGTCGTACACCGCCGCGGCGGCGACCTGTTCGGCGTCGAACACCGCCATGGCCTCGTCCAGGGTCTTTGTCGCCACCCAGTCGGCGACCACCTGGTCGACCTCGGCGGCGCGGGCCAGCCGGCGCTGCGGGTCGGAGAAGTCCGCGTCATCGACCAGGTCGGCCCGCCCGATCGCACGAAACACCCGCAGCGCCAACGCCGGTGAGCTGCCCGACATCGCCAGCCAGCGACCGTCGCCGGTGCGATAGGTGTTTCGCGGCGCGGAGATGTCCCAGCGGTTCCCGGCCCGCGTCGGCACCAGGCCGAGCTGGTCGTAGCCGAGCAGCGTCTGCTCCAGCAGCCGGGCCAGTGGGTCGATCAGGTTGACGTCGATCAACTGTCCCGAAGCGCCGTGCACGTCGCGGTGATACAGCGCGATCATCACCGCATAGGCGGCGTTGAGCGATGCCACCCCGTCGGCCAGCATGAACGGCGGCAGCGTCGGCGGCCCGGCGGCCTCGCCGGTGATATTGGCGAATCCGCTCATCGCCTCGCCCAGGGTGCCGAATCCCGGCCGGTCGCTTTTCGGGCCGGACAGCCCGTAGCCGGTGATGTGCAGCATCACGATGCGGTCGTTGACCGCGCGCAACGCGTCGTAGTCCAGCCCCCACGCGCGCAGCGTGGCCGGCCGGGTGTTGGCGATCACCACGTCGGCGTGGGCCGCCAGCCTGCGCGCCAGCTCCTGCCCGTCCGCCACCCGCAGGTTGCAGGTGATGGACCGCTTGTTGCGCGAGACCGACTTCCACATCAGGCCGACGCCGTCGCGCTGGTGGCCCCAACTGCGGATCGGGTCGCCGGAACCGGGTTGCTCTACTTTGATCACGTCGGCGCCGAACTCGCCGAGATAGGTGGCCACCAGCGGTGCGGCCGCCAGCGTGGCCAGGTCGAGTACCCGGACGCCGTCGAGCATCATGCCCGTCATGCGGGTACGGCGGCCGCACCCGGCCGGGCCAGACCCAGGTGCTCGCGCAGCGTGCTGCCCTCATATTCGGTGCGGAACAGCCCGCGCCGCTGCAGCTCCGGGACCACCATCCGGACCACGTCTTCGTAGGCGCCCGGCGAATGCGTTGCCGCCAAGACGAATCCGTCGCAGGCGCCACCGTGGAACCACTCCTCCATCTGATCGGCGACCTGAGTTCCGGTGCCGACGAAGCGGGGTCCCTGCAGCAGAGTGGCACGGTGCCCGGCCAGGTCGCGCAGCGTGACACTGTCACCGATGTGGGTGCGCAGGTTCTGCACCAGCCCGCGGATGCCCGAGACCGAGGCGATCATGTCGTCGGTGATCGGATCATCCAGGTCGTGTTGGGCGAAGTCGTAGTTCATCAGCTCGGAGAGCAGTGTGAGCGAGGCCATCGGGTCCACCAGATCGTTGAGGAAGACCTGCTCGCGATGCTTGGCGTGGTCTTCGGACTCGCCTACCACCGCGTACGCCATCGGGCACAGCCTGACCGAGGCCGGGTCGCGCCCGGCGTCGGCGATGCGCGCCTTCTGGTCGGCGTAGTGACTGCGGGCCACCTCGATGCCCGGATCCCCGGTGAAGATCAGATCCGCCCAGCGGGAGGCGAATTCACGTCCCCTGCCGGACGAGCCGGCCTGGATGATGACGGGGCGGCCCTGCGGTGTGCGCGGCACGGTCAGTGGCCCGCGCACCGAGAAGTATTCGCCGTGGTGGCCCAGCTCGTGCACCTTGCGCGGGTCGGCGTAGATGCCGGTGGCGCGGTCGGCGACGATGGCGTCGTCCTCCCAGGTGTTCCACAACCCGGCGACCACGTCGAGGAATTCATCGGCGCGGTCGTAGCGCTCATCGTGGCTGAGATGGTTTTTCAGGCCGTAGTTCTGCGCTTCACCGTCGTTGACCGAGGTGACCACGTTCCACGCCGCCCGCCCCGCCGACAGGTGATCCAGTGTGGCAAAGGTGCGCGCCACGTGAAACGGCGCGTAGTAGGTGGTGGAATACGTTGCGCCCAAACCGATCCGGGAGGTGGCCTGGGCCAGCACGCCGAGCACCGTCGACAGGTCCAGTTTCACCGGCCGTGCCCCGTAACGCACCGCCTCGGCGACCGACTCGCCGTAGATGCCCGGCATCGCGAGCCGGTCGTCGAAGAACATCAGATCGAAACAGCCCTGTTCGAGCTGCCGGCCGATCTTGGCGTAGTACGAGGCGTCGAGGTAGCCGTG
>CAYNJD010000423.1:0-2768 GCA_964397355.1 uncultured Mycobacterium sp.
GACGCCGTGCGGGCGGTGTGGCAGCCGGTGCTGCTGGGGCAGGTGGAGATCTATCTGGCGGTGGTGCCCGGGGTGGCCTGGTTCGCGGTGCTGCTGGAGTTGACCCGGCCGTGCGACCGCTGGTCCGGGCGCGGGCGCGACATGGTGCTGATCGGCGCGGTCGCTGCGGCGGCACTGGCCGGTGCGGCGTGGGCCGGCAGCGTCGACGGCCCGCTGCGCGCCGGACACTGGCTGCTGTTCGCGGTGATCTCGATCTCGACGTTGGGGGCGATGATCAAGGCACTGGTGCGGCCCGCACAGCCCGGCTCGGTGCTGGGGGTGGTGATCGTCGCGACGTTGTTCTTCGCGCTCGCCAACGCGATCCTGCTCATCCCGCTCGGGGTGGTGCCCAGCGGGATCGCGCTGGCCAGCACCGGCGTGGACGTGCTGCTGCTCGGTGTGGCGGTGGCGTTGTGGGACGCCTTCGACGAGGGCCATGCGCTGCGGCTGGACATGCTGCGCTCGTTTCTGGCCGCCGCGGCGATGGCGGGAATGCTCGGTGGGCAGGTGCTGATCGGGCTGGTGGTCATGCGCGACGACCCCGCCGCCCAGACCGCCCTGACGGTGCTGCTGTTCACCACGATCGCCGTCAGCATCGAGATCCAGGTGTTCCTCGACCGGCTGGCCGGCTTCTGGGACCGGCTGGCGTTCTGGCGGTCCCCGACGTTGCGCGCCGACCGCGCCGCGTTGCGCGGCACCGAGGCGGCGCTGGCGCTGCGCTCGACCGGCCCGCTCGACGACATCGATGAGGAGACCTTCGTCCGGCTGACCCGGCGGGCGCTGGGCCACTACGGCGACCTGTCGAAACTCGTCGCCAGCCCACTGACCGCGCTGCCGGTCATCGACGAGCGATTGAACGCCCGCGGCGCGCCGGACGCCCCGCTGGAACGCGCCAACGAGCTCCGGGCACTGTTGGCCGACCGGATCGCCGCGCTCAAGCCGCGCGACTGCGGCGAATTCGGCACCACCGAACAGTGGCGCCACTACAACGCGCTGTATTTCCCTTACGTCGTCGGGGTGCGCGCCTACGCGCAGAACGCCACCGCGGCCGGACTCGATCCGACCGCCCGGCAGGCCTGGCAGTGGCTGGTGACCGAGGTGCCGCAGCGCTCGCTGCACAACTGGCAGAACGCCGCGGCCCGGGTGATCGCCGCCGATCTGCGCGGCCGGGTACCGGTGTCGCCGGGGCTGTGACCTGCGGTTGGCAGTGCTTGGCAGTATCGCGGGTCGATGTGGCAGCGGTTGCCGAGCAGCGTCGGGGGTGTTCCTAGACGTCGAACCCTCGAAGGGAGTTCATCATGACCGCCGTCACCACCCCGGTGCTGTCCGACTCGACCGACTCGCTGCTGCGCTTCGCCCTGCGGGCCGACGCCGTCCTGACCGGTGTGGTCGGCCTGGCCGGCGTGATCGCCGCCCGCCCGATGGCGGCGCTGACCGGTCTGACCCCGGCCCACGAATACGCCGCGGCCGCCTTCTGTGTGCTCTACGGCGCGGTGGTCTACTTCCTGTCCGCGCTGTCGGACCTGCGCCGCGCCGGTATCGGTGTGATCGCCGCCAACGTGGTCTGCACCGTCGCCGCCATCGCGGTGGTCGAAACCGGGGTGCTGCCGTTGACCGGGATCGGCGTCGCGGCGCTGCTGTTCAGCGCCGCCTACACGGGCTTCTTCGCGTTGGCGCAATACCGCGGCCTGCGCCGGCTGCACTGAGTTGCTGCCACTGGAGCGTGTCGCCCCGGCCGCCACCGTCTACAGTTCTCACACATGATGTGGCGGCTGGCGGCGATAACGCTGATTCCCGGAACCCTGATGTTCACCGCCGCCCCGGCGCACGCCGACGACAAGAGCTACCTGAGTTACCTCGAGTCGCACGGCTTCAAATACCAGAACAGCCCCGGACTCACCACACCGTCGGGGGCGGTGAAATTCGGCCAGATCATCTGCGAGAACCTGCGGCGGGGCCGTCCCGCCAAGGATCGGTTCGGCACGAAGGTCGCCGCGGGCATCAGCAAGGTCGTGATCGACGCGGCACAACACGAGATGTGCCCCGACACCCTGGCCGCCGCCTCCACCCCGACGCCGACGACCCCGCCGCCGGGAGCACCCGAGCTGCCCCCACCACCGGCAAACGAACCGCCACCGGCACCCGAGCCCCCTCCGCCACCCGAGCCGCCGCTCCCGCCGTGGCTGCTGCCGCCGCCCCCGCCTCCGGCGCCCGAGCCGCCCCCGCCCCCGCCCCCGGCGCCCGAGCCGCCACCGCCGCCGGGTGCACCCGAGCCACCCCCGCCGCCGGGCGCTCCGCCGCAGCCTTAAAACCGTCGGCGCCCGCTAGAGCTTGCGCAGCCGCAGCCGGTTGATGGAGTGATCGGCGTCCTTGCGCAGCACCAGCGTGGCCCGCGGCCGGGTGGGCAGGATGTTCTCGATCAGGTTGGGGCGGTTGATGGAGCGCCAGATGTCCTTGGCGGCGGCCACCGCCTGCTGGTCATTGAGTCCCGAATAGTGGTGGAAGTGCGACTCCGGGTTGGCGAACGAGGTGGAGCGCATCGCCAGGAAGCGGGAGACGTACCAGTGCTCGATGTCCTCCACGCGGGCGTCGACGTACAGCGAGAAGTCGAACAGGTCCGAGACCATCAGCGTCGGCCCGGTCTGCAACACGTTGAGGCCCTCGAGGATCAAGATGTCGGGGTGGCGGACCACCTGCTTGGCGCCCGGGACGATGTCGTAGCTCAGGTG
>CAYNJD010000424.1:0-2756 GCA_964397355.1 uncultured Mycobacterium sp.
CCGTGGCCGGAGTCGACCTGGTCCTGCACCACCCATCGGCGCACCGACTCCTTACTGTCATTTGCCACGAGGATGGGACCACCGGTTGGCCAGCAACTATGGACCACCTGTTTGGCTCAGTGGGGATGATCGGCGGTCGTCGGCCTGGTGTCAACTGAGGGCTTTTGGCGGCGTCGGTAGGACTGGCCTTCGATGACGAGTTCGTGCGCTGTTGAGGTGAGCCGGTCGACGGCGGATTGGGCCAGCAGTGGGTCGGTCATGACGGCCAGCCATTCATCGGGGCTGCGGTTGGAGGTCAGTACCGTCGAGGCTTTCTGGTGGCGGGCTACGACAAGCTCGTAGAAGTCGGCGGTCGCGGTGGCGTCCATCGGTTGCAGGGCGAAGTCGTCGATGATCAGCAGCCGGATTTGGGTCAGTCGGCGCATCTCGGCTTCGGTGCTGTTGTCGAGTCGGGATGCTTTGAGCCGCTTGAACATTGCATCGCCACGCAGCATCAGGGTGGGGATGCGGCGGCGCACGGCGATGTGGCCCAGTGTCGTTGCCAGGTGTGTTTTACCGACGCCGACGGGACCCAGTAGCAGGGCGCCGTGGGGGCCGTCGAGAAACCGCAGGCTGGTCAGGTCGGTCCATAGGGTGCGGTCGTAGCGCACGGCGGCGGACTCGTCCCAGGAGTCCAGGCGCATGGCCGCGTCCAGGCCGGCGTCGCGGGCACGGCGGGCCGCTGAGCTGTTGTCGCGGCGGGTGGCCTCATCAGCGAGGACCAGCTCCAGAAACGCTGCATGCGACAGGTGCTGCTGGTGGGCCAAGGTGAGCCGCTCGGGCAGGGTATCGAGCATCCGTCCGAGCTTGAGCTGGCGCATCACGTTCTTCAGCTCGGTTGATATCGGGTCGATGACAATGGGTTTGGTCGCCATGGTGATCACAGCCCCTCGTTGTCGCTGGTGGTGCCGCCGTCGATGACACTCATCCAGTCGGGCCGCTGACGGCCGTGGGGGCGATATTCACCGGGGTCTCGGGCAAACCGGGCCGGAGCCAGCCCGGAGGCTGCTCGCGGCGCCTCTGCGGGGGTGTTCTCGGTGGCTTTGGCCAGCATCGCGGCGACCTTGGACACCGAGACGACATCGAGCTCCAGGGCACGCCCGCAGGCGGTGTTCACCGGGGTTGGGCCGTAGCGTTTGACCAGCCCCAACAGTCGGTAGACCTGGCGCATCCTGGTCCAGGGCAGTTGGTGGTCGAGCAGGCGTTCGGCGTAGATGCCGATATCGGGGCCGTGGCCGGCGGCGGTGGTGATCAGCCGGGTCAGATCCCGCATCGCGTAACCGGTCTTGTCAGCGGGCAGATCAGCCGGGTCGGTGGAGCGCCCACCGGGCCGCTGGCGAGGGTGGGTCTTGACCAGCTTGCCGCGGAAAAACGCCTTGACCAACTCTCCATCGGCGCGCACCGAAACAGTCTGCCCGCGAAGGTGTTCCGGAATCGAATACAAGGCCCGTCCGACCTGGATGTGGTAGTCACGATGAACCTTGGCATTGGCGTAGATCGGTACCTGGTAGACCCCCGCGGGGGCAGGCAGCAGCAGCGTGGCCTCCCGCTCGGCGAACACCACCGCCGGCTGCTGGCAAGTGGTGCCGTGGATGCGCTGCCCGGCCTTATCGGCACACCACGCCTGGGCTCGGGCTTGGGCGTCGGCCAGGTCGGTGAACTCCTCGCCGGCGAAGAAATTGCCGCGCACGTACTGGACCATGCGTTCGACCCGGGGTTTATCGCATGCGTGAGCCACTCGGGCCGGGTCGGTGAAAAACCCGCGGGCTTGCGAGTACTCCGTCCAGCCCACGCTGAACTGTGGATCGGTCGAATCCGCCTTGGGCACAACCGGTGTCATGTTATCTGGGATCAACACCTTGAACACGCCGCCGAAGAATCGCCAGGCCGCCTCGCAGCCGGCGATGATCGCCTCCAGCGTCTCGTTGAACGTGAGCCACACGAACATGTGCCGCGAGTAGACGGCGGTGAAGATCAGTGCTTGCACCACCCGGTTGCGCCCCGATTCGGGGTCGAAGATCTTGCCCATCCGACCGAAGTCGATCTGGCACTCCACACCGGACTCGCCGTCGACGACCGGCACCGTTCCACCTGCCCCACGGCCCCGGTAGTCGGTGCACGCCGTGGCGTACCGGTGCAGGGTCCGTTGCGGCACCATGACGCCGCGCCGCGCCAGCAGGTCGCCGATCTTGACCACCGTTAAGTCTTTGCTGACCCATTCGACGATCTGATCATGGTTGGCGCGCAACAACTCCCACGTCGCACCGTGGCCATCAGTCCGGACCGGACGCACCGTCTCGATCACCGCGCCGATCAGCTCGTCGGTCAGCTGATCCAGGTCACCGCCGCGGTCCAGCCCCGCCAACTCCGCGGCGTTCGTATAGTCGCGTGCGGTCTTGCGGTCCACTCCGGCCAACACCGCCACCCGGCGCAAGCCGGCACCCGACATCCACACCCGCAACAGCTCACGTACCTCGATCACCGAAACCTCCCGATACATTCAGCGGACCTCCTTCACGTCGATCGACATGAAGTGATCCGACCCAGTAATCGAGCGGCCACCGGCGCGACACGCCAGTGGTCCCATAACTGGCAAACGGGGTGGTCCAATGAAGCTGGCTAAACCCTGGTCAAAGTGGTCCCATCACCGTGGCGGTCGACATCCTTACCGACGCCGACTTGGCGGGCCACCGCCTCGCAGCCAGCGGTCAACGACG
>CAYNJD010000425.1:0-2741 GCA_964397355.1 uncultured Mycobacterium sp.
ACGTCCTGCCTCCAGGTACTGCTGCCGTCTTTCGCTGCGGGCGCGGCGGTTTGACCTGGACTGATTTGGACGTGATCCGGATCAGCGCGCCCTCGGCGGGTTGGCACTACAGTGTGAACTCCGGTCCACCCAGGGACTTCGGGTACTACACGGAGAGCCCACTCGACCTGCTGCCCGAGGAGACGAGCACCTTCTCCATCGGTCTTGTACGAAACGCGGATACGATCGACGAAAGCGTCGGATCGGTGACCGTCGAGTATTTTCGCCGGAGTTGCGGCTTCGGCGGCACCAATTGCAGCGAGGTGCTCATGCGTTCGGCCACGCTGAGCATCACCTGGCCCACGCCCGATGTGACGTGCGACCTGATCGGTCCGGCGGGAGCGCTGGTGGGTCCCGGAGAATACGCAACCTTCAAATGCACTCACTCCAACCCGGGATTCCGCTTGTTGCGGACTTCCGCGGATTCACGTTGGGAATTGAGCAGTTCCACCGGCAGTGCCCCCATCAATCCATCCTCCTGGTCATCGGGTTCGACATGGACGTACGGGACATCGCAAGCGGTCTTTCTCTATATCCGTCCCTTCCAGTTCTATCCACCTAACCCGGGCACGGTCAAGGATTTCCAGGTCGTCTTCCAGCAAGACCTGTCCAATATCGAAACCCAGAAGACACTGACGGTCACCTACGACGCCGTCTTCTGCGCCCCGGCCGTCAGCCTTGCAGGCGGTGGCAGCTTCGGCACTTCGACCTGGGACGGTGACGGCTATGCCCCCGTCAACGCCATCTTCGGCCTGTCCTTCCTCCAGGGCGGCGGGCCGGATTGTGGTGGCTTCACCAATGACTGGTCGGTCCAGCTCAGCTCCGACGGCCTGACCGACGGTGGAGACGGCCACATCGTCCCCTCCGACATCTCGTACGTCGTCTCCGACGCGCCGGCCGGCCTGACCGAGGTGGCAACGAACCAGCCGCTCGCCACGACCGGGACCGGCACCACCAAAATCGCCGACGGCAGTGCCAACGTCTTACCCAAGTCGATGTGGGTCTTCACGCTGCGGCTGCAGCCGCCCAGCGACGCGCCCCCCGGCGACTACACCGGCACGATCACCGTCACCATCGCCAGCGGCGACTGAACAGAAAGGAGTCCAACCGTCCTGCAACCCACCCGTAAGACCGCCCCTGTGGCGGCTCCAACGGACAGCCGGAACGACGGCGTGATTCTACAGATTCGCTACGATAAAGGAGAGACATCATGACCTTCAAGACCAAAGCAATTGGGCTGCTCGCCGGCTCCGCGCTCTTGCTCAGCGTCGTCAGCGGCGCGCTGGCGAACGATGCGACGGTAACGCTGGAGGATAACCCTGATGCCTCCGCCGGTTGTCATGCATCGATCATGAGCGGTTCGTTCGATCTCGGCACCTGGCAGTGGAGCAGTTCCGGCTACGTTCAGACCTCCACCGGTAACGGCGGTTCCCTCGGCTTCAACCTGACACAGGATGTTTCGGCCGGGACGATCAATTGTTTCGTCGAGGCATCAGGCAGTCCGCTGGTCCAGCAGACGGATGCGGATGGCAACGCCGTCACGGGCGGCGCGAGCATCAACCTGGCCTTCAACGTGAATACAACGGGTACCTCCCTGGCCACCGTTCCCACTTCATCGAGCGGCGCCGGTGGCGGGATTGTCGTCTCGATGTCCGATCTCGGCAGCCAGCCCGCTGGCAACTACACAGGCACGGTGTCGGTAACGGCGACCACCAGCAGCTAGCACAGCAAAAACCGGCCGTCACGCAATCGGCAACCGGTGCGCCTGGGAACCGGGGCACGACTTCGGTTCCCCGCCACCGGTCACGGTAACCGGTGGCGCGCACGCAGGAGAATGGCACATGCGAAACGTATCGAGCCCACACATCCGGCTCGTCGGGCTGGTGCTGGCGCTCGTCATCTGGACCGCCCCTGCGGTCACCGCACAATCCAGCGCCACGCCGCCGGTGGCGACACCTCCGAATGTCACCACCGCCGCGCCGACGCCGATGTTCGGTATCTACCCCGTAGGGGATTACGACAACCGCTGGTTCGAGATAACGCTCGATGCTGGTGACTCGGTCGAGCTAACGGCGGGCGTTGCCAACACCGGCGACGCACCGGCGTCACTGATTACGTACGCCACGAATGCCTCCAGCGCGCCCAACGGCGGCTTCTCGGCCGGCACCGCCGACGATGCACCGGTTGGGCCCACCACATGGGTCACCTACGAAACTGCCGACCTGACGCTGCAACCCGACGAGGCGGTCAAGCGCCCGTTCACGATCACCGTGCCGGACGGCACCGAGCCGGGGTTCTACGTCGTCGCGCTGGTCGCGCAAACCGCCGATTCGTTCGCGATTCCCGGCACCGACATCCTGCGCCAGGTGATTCGCAGCGCCGTGTCTGTCGAGATCACCGTTCCGGGCGAGGCGGTTTCGAGTTTCAGGCTCGGCGCGCCGGACGTGACGTCGGTTAGCGGTCAGTGGTTGCTGGACATCCCCATCACGAACACGGGCACCGCGCGACTCAAACCCGAAGGGACTCTCGTCGTGACCGACGCTGACGGCAAAGCCGTTTCCACCGCCGATGTGCAGATGGGATCCGTGTACGGAGGGAATACCACCAGCGTCCGCGTCACGCTGCCAGAGCAGCTCCCGCCCGGCGACTATCTCGTCTCACTTGAGCTGAACGATTCGGAAACGGGTGCGTCCGATGCCATC
>CAYNJD010000426.1:0-2727 GCA_964397355.1 uncultured Mycobacterium sp.
CGGTCGTGGTGCCCTTCGCCGGCGGATTGGCGCTGCTCGGCACGGTGCCGATGGGGCTGCTGGCCTACCGCTACCGGATCCGGGTGCTGATCGCGGCCACCGTGGCCGCCGCCACCATCGCGTTCCTGATCGCCGGCATGGGCGGCTTCATGACGGTCATCAACTGCGCCTATATCGGCGGGCTGACCGGCGTCATCAAACGCCACCGCCGCGGCCTGCCCACCGTGGTCGCCGCGTCGGCGGTGGCCGGCGGCATCTTCGGTGCGTGCGTGGTGCTGGCGCTGACCGTGCTGTCGCGGCTGCGCCACCTGATCTTCGACGCCATCACCGCCAACGTGCACGGGGTCGCGGCCGCATTGGCGAAGGTGCCGCTGCCGGAATTCCAGCGCGCCGCCGACGACCTCACCGGCTTTCTCGGTGCGCTGCTGCGGCACTGGCAGTGGCTCCTGCTGGCGCAGTCGATCGTCAGCATCATGATCGTCTCGCTGCTCGGCTGGTGGGCGCTGTCGCGGGTGCTCGACCGGCTGCGCGGCGTGCCGGACGTCCACAAACTGGACCTGCCGATCGAGAGCGGGCCGGTGGCGCCGGTTCCGGTGCGGCTGGATCAGGTGCGGTTCCGCTACCCGCAGACCGGCCACGACGCGCTCGGGCCGGTGAGCCTGGAAGTGCTGCCGGGCGAACATGTGGCGGTCACCGGCGCCAACGGGTCGGGCAAGACCACCCTGATGCTGCTGCTGGCCGGTCGTGCGCCCACCGCGGGCACCGTCGAACGTCCCGGCGCGGTGGGGCTGGGCGCCCCGGGCGGGACCGCGGTCGTCATGCAGCATCCGGAGAGTCAGGTGCTCGGCACCCGGGTCGCCGACGACGTGGTGTGGGGTCTGCCGCCGGGAACGAGCACCGACATCGGCCGGTTGCTGGGGGAGGTGGGCCTGGCCGGATTCGCCGAGCGCGACACCGGTGGGCTGTCCGGCGGCGAACTGCAGCGGCTGGCGGTGGCCGCCGCCCTGGCCCGGGAGCCGGCACTGCTGATCGCCGACGAGGTCACCAGCATGGTCGACCCGCAGGGGCGCGAGGTGCTGCTGCGGGTGCTGTCGGGGCTCTCCGAGGGGCACAGCAGCACCTCGCTGGTGCACATCACCCACTACAACGACGAGGTGGGCAGCGCCGACCGGACCATCGATCTGTCCGGCTCCCGCGACAACACCGCCATGGTGGAGACCGCGGACGTCCCCGCAGCGCCGAGCGTCGCCGCCGGGCGCTCCGGCCCGCCGGTCCTGGAACTGTCGGGCATCGGGCACGAATACGGCAGCGGCACCCCGTGGGCCAAGACCGCGCTGCGCGACATCAGCTTCACCGTCGATGAGGGTGACGGCCTGCTGATCCACGGCGGCAACGGCTCGGGCAAATCCACGCTGGCCTGGATCATGGCCGGTCTGACGACGCCGACCGTCGGCACTTGCCTGCTGGGCGGACGTCCGGCCGAGGAACAAGTGGGCGCGGTCGCGCTGTCGTTCCAGGCGGCCCGGTTGCAGCTGATGCGCAGCCACGTCGGCCTGGAAGTGGCCTCGGCGGCCGGCTTCTCGCCGCACGACCGTGGCCGGATCGATTCCGCGCTGGCAGCCGTCGGCCTGGATGCCTCACTGGCCGGCCGGCGCATCGACCAACTCAGCGGCGGCCAGATGCGCCGTCTGGTGCTGGCGGGCCTGCTGGCCCGGTCCCCGCGCGCCCTGATCCTCGACGAGCCGCTCGCCGGCCTGGACGCCTCCAGCCGGCACGGGCTGCTGCGGATCCTGGAGGGCCTGCGGCGCGACACCGGCCTGACCGTGGTGGTGATCTCGCATGACTTCGCCGGCCTGGGGGAGTTGTGCCCCAGGACGCTGCACCTGCAAGACGGTGTGCTGATTCCGGCCCCGGCGGGTGCGGCATGACCCAGCAGAAGGAGGCACGTCGGGCATCCCGCCCGGTGGTGCTGCTGCGCCCGGTGCCTCCGGGCGACTCCCCCGTGCACCGATTGTGGGCCGG
Source organism: uncultured Mycobacterium sp. (assembly GCA_964397355.1). Taxonomy (GTDB): domain Bacteria; phylum Actinomycetota; class Actinomycetes; order Mycobacteriales; family Mycobacteriaceae; genus Mycobacterium. Next base: position 2,023 of record CAYNJD010000426.1, read on the forward strand.
GACGAAACTGATCGTGGTCTTCGCCATCTCGGTGCTGTTGACGTTCTACCCGGGCTGGGTGCCGATCGCGGCGGTGGGGCTGCTGGTGTTCGGCGCGGCCCGGATCGCCCGCATTCCGCGGGGCGCCCTGCCGTCGATGCCGCGCTGGCTGTGGGTGCTGCTGATCGTCGGCGGCGCGACTGCGGCCATGGCCGGCGGCGAACCGGCCGGACTGGGTGGTCTGTTGAACTTCCTGCGGATCACCGCCCTGTCGATCGTGCTGCTGGGGCTCGGCGCGATGGTGTCGTGGACCACCAATGTCGCTGAGATCGCGCCCGCGGTGGCCACTCTCGGCTGGCCGCTGCGCCTGCTGCGAATCCCGGTGACCGAGTGGGCTGTTGCGCTGGCCTTGGCGCTGCGGGCTTTCCCGATGCTGATCGACGAGTTCAGGGTGCTCTACGCAGCCCGCCGGCTGCGCCCGAGGGCGCGGCCGCGCAGCAGGCGGGAACGCCGGCGCCGCTGGGCGCGGGAGGCGATCGACCTGATCACCGCGGCCATCACCGTCACGTTGCGTCGTGCCGACGAGATGGGTGACGCGATCACCGCCCGCGGTGGCGTCGGCCAGATCTCGGCGTCGCCGGCGCGGCCGGGGTTCGTCGACGCGGTAGCCATGGCGCTGGTCGTCCTGGTGTGCGGTGGTGCCCTGGCCCTCGAGCTGACGGTGTT
>CAYNJD010000427.1:0-2725 GCA_964397355.1 uncultured Mycobacterium sp.
TGGGCGCCTTCAGGGCGCGGGTCAGGTAGGCGACCTCGCTGGTCACATCCCGGTGGCTGTGACAGCCTGATTTGGCCCCAGGGGGGCGGCTCGAAGTGGCCCCACTGGTGTGGCGTCGGGGTGTCGTTGTGACGGTCTGATTTGGCCCCACCTGGTCGACACGCCGGGGTGGTTATGGCGGCTTGATTTGGCCCCACCTGACCGTGGTCAGTGTCCGGATGTTCCGGACCGCTGGTCGGTGGAGGTGGGGCTAGATGGTGAGGTCACGGGTGGAGCAGTTCGCGGCGATCCGTCACGATCATCGGGTTGAGGGCCTGTCGATTCGGGCGCTCGCGGATAAGCACGGGGTGCATCGACGCACCGTACGTCAGGCATTGGAGTCGGCGGTCCCGCCGCTGCGCAGGGCGCCGCAGCGAAAGGCACCGCGGCTCGATCCGTTCAAAGCCGCCATCGATGCGATGCTGCGGTCGGATCTGGATGCCCCGAAGAAGCAGCGGCACACGGCGCGAAGGGTTTTGGCGCGGCTTGTCGATGAGCATGGTGCGGGCGACCTGTCGTATTCGACGGTGCGCGACTACGTCGGCAGGCGTCGCCCGCAGATTCTGGCTGAGGCCGGCAAACCGTTGGAGCTGGGCTATGTGCCGCAGACCCATCCGCCGGGCGCCGAGGCCGAAGTCGACTTCCATGACCTGTGGGTGATCCTGGCCGGGGTCAAGACCAAGACCGCGTTGTTCACCATGCGGTTGTCGTATTCGGGGCGGGCGGCGCACCGGGCGTTTTTGTCTCAGGGCCAGGAGGCGTTCCTGGAAGGCCACGTCTACGGGTTCGATCATCTTGGCGGGGTACCGGTGGGCAAGGTGCGCTACGACAACCTCAACAGTGCGGTCACCCAGGTGTTGTTCGGCCGTTCCCGCCAGGAGAACGATCGCTGGATCGCGTTCAAATCGCACTACGGCTTCGAGGCCTGGTACTGCCAGCCCGGCCACGAAGGAAGCCATGAGAAAGGCGGCGTAGAAGGCGAAGGTGGACGGTTCCGCCGCAACCACTGCGTGCCCATGCCGGTGGTCGACTCCATCGACGAACTCAACGCCCTGCTGGTCGCCGCCGATGACGCCGATGACCGCCGCCGTGTCGGCAACCGCGCCACCAGCGTCGGGCACGACTGGGCGTTCGAGAAGACGCTGCTGGCCCCGCTACCCGCAGAGCCGTTCGACACCACGGTGACGTTGACACCGCGGGTAGACCGCTACGCCCAGGTGATGGTGCGCTGCAACCAGTATTCAGTGCCTGCCCGGTTCATCGGGCACCGGCTGCGGGTGAAGCTGTCGGCTTCAACGGTCGACGTCTATGACCGCAACACGGTCGTGGCACACCATCAGCGGGCGGTCGGCAAGGGCGCCAAAGTCCTGAATCTGGACCACTATCTGGAGATCCTGCTGCGTAAACCCGGTGCACTGCCCGGGGCCACCGCACTGGCCCAGGCCCGCGCAGCGAAGGTCTTCACCACCGAACACGAGGCGTTTTGGCAGGCGGCCCGCCAAGCCCACGGCGATGCCGGCGGCACCCGCGCACTCGTGGGGGTACTGCTCCTGCACCGCCACCTCGACCGGCCCGCCGTACTGGCCGGTATCACCGCCGCCCTGTCGGTCGGATCCACCGCCAGCGACGTCGTGGCCCTGGAAGCCCGCAAAGCCACCGAACACCACAACACCGATGCCGGGGATCGGCAGGTGGTGGTGCTGGCCGATCATCGCCCGTCGAACGTTCCCACCGATTCGCGGCCGCTGCCCACCGTCGACCAATACGACAGCCTCCTGGGAGGGCAGAGCTCATGAGCAACCGACGTGGGGTCACCGATCAAGCCGCCGTCGCGGCGATCGACCAAGGCACCCGGATGCTGCGCCTGCCCACCATCCGCGACCGCTACGCCGAGATCGCCGCCGCCGCGCAACGCGAACACCTGTCGTATCTGGGGTTTCTGGCCGAGCTGGTGATCGCCGAATGCGACGACCGCACCCAGCGCCGCGCTCAACGCCGCATCCGCGACGCCGGCTTCCCCCGACCGAAGTCCCTACAGGAGTTCGACTTTGACGCCAACCCAACCATCAACCCGGCCGCCATCGGGCATCTGGCCACCTGCGACTGGGTCAAGCAAGGCCAGCCGATATGCCTGATCGGTGACTCCGGCACCGGCAAGACCCACCTGCTCATCGCGCTGGGCACCCAGGCCGCCGAAGCCGGCTACCGCGTCCGCTACACCTTGGCTTCCAAGCTGGTCAACGAACTGGTCGAGGCCGCCGACGACCGCCACCTGAGCAAGATGATCAGCTACTACGGCCGCGTCGACCTACTCCTGGTCGATGAACTGGGCTACCTGCAGCTCGACCGACGCGGAGCCGAACTGCTATTCCAAGTCCTCACCGAACGCGAGGAACGCTCCGCCATAGCCATCGCCTCCAACGAGCCCTTCTCGGCCTGGACGAAGACCTTCACCGACCCACGCCTGTGCGCAGCCATCGTCGACCGCCTCACCTTCGCCGGCCAGATCATCGAGACCGGCACCAGCTCCTACCGACTCGCCCACGCCCGCAACACCCGCAGCCGCAAACCAACCCCCACCGGGGCCACTTCAAACCGTCCCACCGGGGCCACTTCAAGTTGACACAGCCAATCCCGGTGCGCAGTGGCGGTCTTGACGGTTGCCATCAGGCCACCCCGCCATCGA
>CAYNJD010000428.1:0-2719 GCA_964397355.1 uncultured Mycobacterium sp.
CGATCCGGGTCTTGTTGCCGTTGCGGACGTTGCAGGCCCACGCATAAGTGCTGTCCTGCACCGGGATGCCCTCGGTGATGACCACCAGCAGTCGTATTTCGGCGTCGATGGCTTCGACAATGGCGTCTTTGGCGAATTTAGGCGGCACGAAGACCACCGACACGTCGGCGCCGGTCTTCGCCATCGCCTCGGAAACCTGGGCGAACACCGGCAGCTTAACCATCCGGCCGCCTTTGTCTTCGTGTGTCACGGTGGTGCCGGCCTTGCGCGCGTTGACGCCGCCGACGATCTGGGTGCCGGCCCGGAGCATCCGGGCAGTGTGGATGGTGGCCTCGCTGCCGGTGATGCCCTGGACGATGACCTTGGAGTCCTTGTTGACGAAGATCGACATGGTTAGGCGTCCTTTCCGGCGTGCGCCAGCTCAGCGGCCTTGTCGGCGGCCTCGTCCATGGTGGGGACGACGGTCACCAGCGGGTGGTTGGCATCGGCCAGGATCTGCCGGCCCTCTTCGACGTTGTTGCCGTCGAGCCGGACCACCAGCGGCTTGGTGGCGGTGTCGCCGAGGATCTTCAGCGCCGACACGATGCCGTTGGCCACCGCGTCGCAGGCGGTGATGCCGCCGAACACGTTGACGAACACGCTCTTGACCTGCGCATCACCCAGGATGACGTCCAGGCCGGCGGCCATCACCTCCGCGGAGGCGCCGCCGCCGATGTCGAGGAAGTTGGCGGGTTTCACCCCGCCGTGCTTCTCACCGGCGTACGCGGTGACGTCCAGCGTGGACATGACCAGGCCGGCTCCGTTGCCGATGATGCCGACCTCGCCGTCGAGCTTGACGTAGTTCAGGTCGTGCTGCTTGGCCTTGAGCTCCAGCGGGTCGGTGGCCTCGATGTCGGCGAACTCGGCGTGGCCGGGCTGCCGGAACTCGGCGTTGCCGTCGAGGGTGACCTTGCCGTCGAGAGCAAGAATCTGGTCGTCGGGGGTACGCACCAGCGGGTTGACCTCGACCAGCGTGGCGTCTTCGGCGACGAAGACCTCCCACAGCTTCTGAATGGTCACCGCGGCGGCGTCGAGCACCTCGGCGGGCAGGTGGCCCTGCTCGGCGATGGAGCGGGCGAACGCCAGGTCGACTCCCTTGACCGCGTCGACGGGCACCTTGGCCAGCCGCTCCGGCTTGGTGGCCGCGACCTCTTCGATCTCCATGCCGCCCTCGACCGAGCACATGGCCAGGTAGGTGCGGTTGGAGCGGTCGAGCAGGAAGGAGATGTAGTACTCCTCGGCGATGTCGCTCGCCTCGGCCACCAGCAGCTTCTTGACGACGTGACCCTTGATGTCCAGACCGAGGATGTTCTGCGCGTGGGTGAACGCGTCTTCCGGGGTGGCCGCGTACTTGACACCGCCGGCCTTGCCGCGGCCGCCGGTCTTCACCTGGGCCTTGACCATGACGGGCCGGCCGATCTCGGTGGCGATGGCTTTGGCGTCCTCCGCCGAGGTGGTCACCCGCCCGGGAGTGGTGGGCACGTTGTGCTTGGCGAACAACTCCTTCGCCTGATACTCGAAAAGATCCATGGGCTCACTGTCTTATTACGGGTAGCCGGCGGGCCGGCACTGTCGGATTGCGAGAGATTTAACTCCCGAGGCACTGTATCGAGCCTGCGGCGGGGTTCCCGCCTCCCCTACCATCGCTGTGGCACATCTCACCGCCTGGAAAACGTGATTAGTTTCACATTCGCGCCGGGATTTGATCGATGGCTTGCCTCCCGGTTCGGAACTGGTTACCGTCACCAGGTCTAGGTCTTTATAACGTTCTGATCACGACCAGAGGATCTTCCAGGCTGATGCAGCGCGGTTCACCCATGCGTCCGGTTTCAGGCGGGGCTGCCCCTCGCCGCCGGAACGGCACCACGGCAGCCGCAGTTCGGCCTTCGGTTCCCGGCCCCGCCGAAGTGACCGACATCATCCCGTTCAACGAGTTCGGACGGCTCGATGGGGCGCCGCTGCGCGACAACGCCTTCGACGACACCGCCGAGCTGCTGCTGGCCCCCGAGCTCGACGACCTGACCGATACCGACAACATGCCGGTGATGCGGCTGGTGTTCCCCCGCGGCGGCTACCCCGACCAGCACGTCTACCACCCGCAGGAAACGGCGGCCCCGCCCGCTCGCGGCGGTAAGCACCGCGGCCAGCCCACCAGTGCCGTCAAGAGTCGCGTGATGATCGCCGCCATGGCCGCCGGCGCGGCCGCTGCCGCCGCGCACTCCGCCACTCACCCCTCCGACGACACCGTGTCGCGGCCCGCCGTGCTGGCCGCCAGCAAGACCACGCTGAACGACGGCACCACCACGACCTCCAGCCGCGGCATGCAGATGATCACGGTCAAGGCCGCGGCCAACGTCGTCGTGCACAACGAGGAACTGGCCAAGGGGGTGGCCTTCGCCCAGGAGCGCGCCGAGCGCGAGGCCCGGCTGCAGCGTCCGCTGTTCGTCGCACCGACCCAGGGCGCCTTCACCTCGAACTTCGGCTACCGCTGGGGCGTGCTGCACGCCGGCATCGACATCGCCAATTCCATTGGCACCCCGATCCTGGCGGCCTCCGACGGCGTCGTGATCGAGGCCGGCCCCAGCGCCGGCTACGGCATGCTGGTCAAGCTGCGCCACTACGACGGCACCGTGACGCTCTACGGCCACATCAACCGGTCACTGGTCAGCGTCGGCGAGCG
>CAYNJD010000429.1:0-2710 GCA_964397355.1 uncultured Mycobacterium sp.
AAGCACTCGGTGGCCCGGCTGGTCGGGGCGCCCCCCGGCTACGTCGGCTACGACCAGGGCGGTCAGCTGACCGAGGCGGTGCGCCGCCGGCCCTACACCGTGGTGCTGTTCGACGAGGTGGAAAAGGCGCACCCGGACGTGTTCGACGTGCTGCTGCAGGTGCTCGACGAGGGCCGGCTCACCGACGGGCAGGGCCGCACCGTCGACTTCCGCAACACCATCTTGATCCTGACGTCCAACCTGGGTGCCGGCGGTGACGACGAGCAGGTGATGGCGGCGGTGCGGGCCACCTTCAAGCCGGAGTTCATCAACCGGCTCGACGATGTGCTGATCTTCGAGGCGCTCAACCCCGAGGAGCTGGTGCGGATCGTCGACATCCAGCTGGAACAGCTGTCCAAGCGGCTGGCGCAGCGGCGACTGACCCTGGAGGTGTCGGCCGACGCCAAGAAGTGGCTGGCCGACCGCGGCTTCGACCCGATTTACGGCGCGCGTCCGCTGCGGCGGCTGGTGCAGAAGGCGATCGGCGACGAGCTGGCCAAGCTGTTGCTGGCCGGTGAGGTGCACGACGGCGACGTGGTGCCGGTCAACGTCAGCGCGGACGGCGACTCGCTCACGCTGGGCTGACGGCCGCATCGAACGCAACGGTCCCCCGAACAGGTTTCGGGGGACCTTTGCGTTCGCCGAGTCATAGGTGTCGGATGCGGTGACGAAGCTGATCGGTTAGCCTAAGCGTTACTGAGAAAGTCCGGTATTTTCCAATACCGTCGCTAATCGCAAGGGGTCGTCTCATGGCACAACGTCGCCGTCGCCTGGTCGGTGCTGTCAGCGCGGTGGGGGCGTTTCTGACGCTGGGGACCGCCCCGCTGATGGCCGCGCCGGCCGCCCACGCGGACTTCGACGACCTGTTCGAGCCGCTCTTCGATGCGATCAGCGCGATCGACCCGGGGATCGCCGCGGACACCGACCCGGGTGCCGCGCTGGCCTCGCTGGACACCCTGTTCGACAGCTGGTATCAGGATCTGGTCTATGAGCCGCTCAACAGCATCGCGCCGTGGCTGTTCGGTTCGGACGTCGTCGGCAGTGCCGCCGCCTCGTACGACGCGGACACCCCGGTCACCGACCTTCCGGACAGCTTCACCGTTCCGATGCAGGTCAACGGGATCACCGAGCCGGTGGTGAACGTCTCGGTGGGCGGTGGCCCCTCGACCGAGGTGCTGGTCGACACCGGCGCGGCCGGCCTGGTCATGTCGATATGGGACATCAACCTCTTCGGCATCACCGGACTACCCACCGGCTTCAACATCGGCGAGTTCGGCAGCTCGCTGGGCTACTTCTATGCGGAACTGCCCACCACGGTCACCTTCACCGATGTCGACGGAGACACCGTCACCGCCGACACCACCGTCGACGCCGTGCTGTTCGCCTTCCCGACAAACCTGAACACCCTCCTGAGCGGGCACTGGGACATCTCGAGCTACCTGGGCGGCTACGCCGACGGCGTGCTGGGCATCGGACCGAATGCGCTGGGGCCGACCCCTGACCACATCCCGACCGCCGATCTGCCCGGCAACCTCGGCAACGGTGTGCTGATCGACCAGCCGGGCGGGCGGTTGGTGTTCGGGGACAACCCGCTCGAGGGTGGCACCACGATCGATGGGGCGCCGTGGGCGGACTTGAAGGTGCAGCTCAATGACGGGCCGATCACGGATGTCCGTGGCGTGATCGACTCCGGCGGGGTGTACGGCACCATGCCGGCCTCGGCGCTCGGGGACGTGACGCCGACCGCCCAGGGCTACCTGCCCGAAGGCACGACCGTGCAGGTCTACACCGCCGACGGGCAGCTGCTGTACCAGTACGACGTCGGCGAGACCCCCTACACCGACGACCCGGCCGACGGAGTTGTTCGCAGCCCGGTCGTGATCTCCGGCAACAGCATGAACACCGGCAACTGGCTGTTCGCACAGACCCCGGTCTACATCTCCTACAGTCCGAGCGGCGTTGGGCAGACCATCATCGGTGGCGAACCCATCCAACTGTGACGTTGACCAGTCGGAACACTCCTGATGCACGGTTGTGACCAGCAAGGGTTCTCGCTTCCGGCCCGACAGCAGATACGCTAGGCCCAATGGTCCCGCTTTGGTTCACGCTGTCCGCGCTGTGCTTCGTCGGCGCGGGCGTCTTGCTGTACGTGGACATCGATCAGCGCCGCGGCCGCAGCCGGCGCCGTAAGTCCTGGGCCCGCTCGCAGGGTTTCGACTTCGAACTGGAGTCCCACGAGCTGCTGCGCCGCTGGAAGCGCGGCGTGATGTCGACGGTGGGCGACGCGCCGGTCCGCAACGTGGTGCTGGGCCAGATCCGCGGCGAGGCCGTCTACATCTTCGACCTGGACGAGGTCGCGACGGTGATCGCGCTGCACCGCAAGGTCGCCACCAACGTCGTCGTGGACGTGCGGCTCAAGGGCCTCAAGGAGCCGCGGGAGAACGACATCTGGCTGCTCGGGGCGATCGGGCCGCGGATGGTCTACTCCACCAACCTCGACGCGGCGCGCCGGGCGTGTGACCGGCGGATGGTCACCTTCGCCCACACCGCCCCGGACTGCGCGGAAATCATGTGGAACGAGGCGAACTGGACGCTGGTGAGCATGCCCGTCACCAGCAACCGCGCCCAGTGGGACGAGGGCCTGCGCTGTGTGCGCCAGTTCAACGACCTG
>CAYNJD010000430.1:0-2710 GCA_964397355.1 uncultured Mycobacterium sp.
CGGCTGGACATCATCGCGGCCAACGCCGGGATCGGCAACGGCGGCCAGACCCTGGACAAGACCTCCGAGGCCGACTGGCAGGACATGATCGACGTCAACCTGTCGGGGGTTTGGAAGACCGTCAAAGCCGGTGTACCCCATCTGATCTCCGGTGGCAATGGCGGGTCCATCATCCTGACCAGCTCGGTGGGCGGTCTCAAGGCCTATCCGCACACCGGTCACTACATCGCCGCCAAGCACGGTGTGGTCGGGCTGATGCGCACCTTCGCCGTCGAACTGGGCCAGCACTTCATCCGGGTCAACTCGGTGCATCCCACCAACGTGAACACGCCGCTGTTCATGAACGAGGGCACGATGAAACTGTTCCGGCCGGACCTGGAGAACCCGGGCCCCGACGACATGGCCGTCGCGGCGCAGTTCATGCACGTGCTGCCGATCGGCTGGGTGGAGCCGGTCGACATCAGCAACGCCGTGCTGTTCCTGGCCTCCGACGAATCCCGTTACGTCACCGGGCTTCCACTCACCGTCGACGCGGGCAGCATGCTGAAATAACCGGTTGACTCCGCGTCCAGGGCGGACCGCACTCGTACTTTCACGCCCTGGACGCAGAGTCAACGCCTAGGCGAACACCTCAGCGCGGCATTTCGAATTCGACGCGGGCCGTGACGGTCTCGATCGCCTCGTACAACGCCGCCAACCGCTGGGGCAGCGACGGCGCCGCCAGCACCGCATACCGGTCGGCCTCGCCCATCGGGATCCGGCAGGCCAGCGAGTACAGCCGTTGCGTCGGATCCAGCGAGCGCAGCCGGCGGCCCCCGAGCATGGCATTGCGCCCCGGTGCCACCCACCGGCGACGCGCCGCGGCCATCCGCTTGTGCAGCGCGACGATGCGGTCCTCCAAGTCACGAAACTGGTTGTCGCTGACCGGTTCTGCGGGCTCGTCGGGCCACATCTCGGTGATCGCCCGCGGGTAGGGGTCGTCCGGTAGCCACTCGCGGACCCGGATCCGTTCCCCGGTCAGGCAGCGCAATGCGTAACGGCCGCCGCCGAGTTCGCTGCAGTGTGTGATGGCAGCCATCGTCCCGACGTCGTTGCGCTGCTCGCCGCCGCCCACCTCGCGGCCGCGGGCGATCAGCACCACCCCGAAACGGGGATCGCCGCTGCGCATCAGATCGCCGACCAGCACCGTGTAGCGCAACTCGAAAATCCGCAGCGACAGTTCCTCGCCGGGCAACAGCACCCACTCCAGCGGGAACATCGGCAGTTCCATCAGGGGCAGTCCAGCTCGGCGACCAGTGCGTCGACGACGGCACGCAGGTCGCCGTCGTGCTCCTCGGCGACCCGGCGCTGCCGCTGGTACGACGCGCCGGTTCGATAGATGTCGGAGACCGCCGCGAGCTCGTCGGCGCAGCGCAGCCGCGCGGCCACCGGCTCCAACCGGTTGAGCAGATCATCGAGATCCTCGGTGACCAGCCGCTCGTTGCTGTCGGCGTCGAGGATGATCTCGGCGTCCAGCCCGTAGCGGGCCGCGCGCCACTTGTTCTCCTGCACGTGCCACGGCGGCATGGTGGGCAGGGTCTGGTCGGCGTCGAGCCGGCGGTCCAGATCGACGATGAGGCAGTGCGTCAGCGCCACCAGGGCACCCAGCTCGCGCAGATTGGACACCCCGTCGCAGACCCGCACCTCGATGGTGCCCAGGTGCGGGGACGGCCTGATGTCCCAACGGATCTCGGTGATGTGGTCGATGATCCCGGTCTTCTTCTGGTCGTAGACGAAGCCCTCGAACTCCGACCACGCCTGGAACTGGAACGGCAGCCCCGCGGTGGGCAGCTGCTGGAACATCATCGCCCGGTTGCTGGCGTAGCCGGTGTCCTCGCCGCCCCACCACGGCGACGACGCCGACAGCGCCAGCAGGTGCGGGTAGTACAGCAGCAGCGACGAGATGATCGGCATCACCTTGTGTGCCGAGGAGATTCCGACGTGGACGTGCACCCCCCAGATCAGCATCTGCCGGCCCCACCACTGGGTGCGTTTGATCAGCTCGGCATAGCGCGGCGCGTCGGTCAGCTTCTGCGCCGACCACTGCGCGAACGGGTGGGTGCCGGCGCCGAACAGTTCCATGCCCCGGTCGTGCACGATGGGCCGAGCCGTCGCCAGGGTCTCGCGCAGGTCGTCGATGGCCTCGCCGGTGTCCTCGCAGATACCGGTGACGAGCTCGACGGTGTTGCGCAGCAGTTCCTGGTGGACGCGCGGGTTTTCGCCGAGCTCGGACAGCACGGCGCTGGCTTCGTTGCTCAGATCGCGGGTCGCCGCGTCGACGAGCGCGAACTCCCATTCCACGCCCAGGGTGGGTCGGGCACAGTGGGCGAACTCGATCCGGGCTTGCGCCCTCGCCGAAGCCCTGCTGTCGGTCTGGCTATCCGGCGCCGATGACACCACACGCAACCCGCTTGCCGGCGTCTCCGGTGGTCAGCGTGGTCTGGTCCGGGCCGGGTGTGCCATTGACCTGGGTGTAGCGGTCCGCCGGGATGTTGGCGAAGTTGTCGTCGTCGGCGTGGATGATGATGGCGGTCTTCTCGCCGGCCAGCAGCTCATCCTTGGTGAACGCGTCCGTGGTGGTCACCAGCAGCGCACTGCCGTCGGAGCGCACCTGCAGCGAGGTCAAATCGCCGCTCTGCGGATGCTCGCTGTGCCCGGGCGCCTGGAAGTG
>CAYNJD010000431.1:0-2709 GCA_964397355.1 uncultured Mycobacterium sp.
ATGACTTCGCCACCAGCGGTTCCGCCCGCCCCGGAAGGTTTGACCAGCCGGGACTTTCCGGTGCACTGGCCGGTGCTGACCCGCTGGGCCGACAACGACATGTTCGGCCACCTCAACAACGCGGTGTACTACCAGCTGTTCGACACCGCGATCAACGGCTGGATCGCCGCCAACGCCCCGGCCGTCGACCCGGTCGGCATGCCGGAACTGGGGGTGGTGGCCGAGTCCGGCTGCCGCTTTCTGGGTGAACTGGGCTTCCCGGACCGGCTCGCGGTCGGTTTGGCGGTCACCCGGCTGGGGCGCAGCAGCGTCACCTACCGGCTCGCGGTGTTCCGGGACGACCAGGACGGGCAGGCCGCACCGCCGGCGGCGCTCGGGCATTGGGTGCACGTCTACGTCGACCGCGCCACCCGACGGCCGGTGCCGATCCCGGAGGGCATCCGCGCACTGCTGGCCACCGCGCAGGTGTAGCGGCACGCGATTCGGGGCTGGTTATGCTCGGCGGATGCCACTCGTGAGCAAGACCGTCGAGGTCGCCGCCGACGCCGCCACGATCATGGGGATCGTCGCCGACTTCGAGGCGTACCCGCAGTGGAACGACGAGGTCAAGGGGATCTGGGTGCTGGCCCGCTACGACGACGGCCGGCCCAGCCAGCTGCGGCTGGACGCGTCGTACTCCGGTTTCGACGGCACCTTCATTCAGGCGGTGTACTACCCCAGCGCCGGCCAGATCCAGACCGTGCTGCAGCAGGGCGACCTGTTCACCAAACAGGAGCAGTTGTTCTCGGTGGTCGAGATCGGTCCCACCAGCCTGCTCACCGTCGACATGGACATCGAGACTCAGATGTCGGTGCCCAAGCCGATGGTCAAGAAGGCCGTCAACAACGCCCTGGATTACCTGGCCGACAATCTCAAACGGCGCGCCGAGGAGCTGGCGGCGGGTTAGCGTCGGGCGGTGCCGTCCGCAGGAGAGCCGAATTGAGCCAGCCGACAATCGATCCCGGCGAGCAGCCCTATCGTGCCCGGCGGCAGAACTGGGTCAATCAGCTGGACCGGCACGCGCTGATGCAGCCGGACGCTCCCGCGCTGCGGTTCCTGGGACAGACCACGACGTGGGCGCAGTTGCGCGCCCGGGTCGCCGCGCTCGCCGACGCCCTGAGCCGGCGCGGGGTCGGCTTCGGCGACCGGGTCATGATCCTGATGCTGAATCGCACCGAGTTCGTCGAGGCGGTGCTGGCCGCGAACATGCTGGGCGCGATCGCGGTTCCGGTGAACTTCCGGCTCACCCCGCCGGAGATCGCCTACCTGGTCGACGACTGCCAGGCGCGGGTGCTGATCACCGAATCGGCGCTGACACCGGTGGCCGCCGGTGTGCGGGAGCTGACCGGGCTGCTGGAGACCGTGGTGGTCGCCGGTAGCGGCGACGGGGTCGACGACAAGACTGCTCGCCTGATCGCCTACGAGGACCTCATCAACGAGACCGGCGACCCGCACGCGCCGGTCGACATCCCCAATGACTCGGCGGCCCTGATCATGTACACCTCGGGCACCACCGGCCGGCCCAAGGGCGCGGTGCTCACCCACACCAACCTGACCGGCCAGACCATGACCGCGCTCTACACCGCCGGCACCGGGACTTCCGATGTGGCCTTCATCGGGGTGCCGTTCTTCCACATCGCGGGCGTCGGCAACCTGCTGCCCGGCATGTGGCTGGGTATCCCGACGGTGATCAATCCGCTCGGTGCGTTCGACGCCGGCCAACTGCTCGACGTGCTGGCCGCCGAGCAGGTCACCGGCATCTTCCTGGTCCCCGCGCAGTGGCAGGCGGTCTGCGCCGAACAGCAGGCCCGTCCGCGCGACATCCGGCTGCGCACGATGTCCTGGGGCGCGGCCCCGGCCTCCGACACCCTGCTGCGGCAGATGGCGGAGACCTTCCCCGGCACCAAGATTCTGGCGGCCTTCGGCCAGACCGAGATGTCACCGGTGACCTGCATGCTGCTCGCCGAGGACGCCATCGCCAAACTCGGATCGGTCGGCACGATCATCCCGACGGTCGCGGCCCGGGTGGTCGACGAGAACATGAACGACGTCGGCGTCGGGGAGGTCGGGGAGATCGTCTACCGGGCGCCGACGTTGATGAGCGGTTACTGGAACAACCCGCAGGCCACCGCCGAGGCGTTTGCCGGGGGGTGGTTCCACTCCGGGGACCTGGTGCGAATGGACGCCGACGGCTACGTCTGGGTGGTCGACCGCAAGAAGGACATGATCATCTCCGGCGGCGAGAACATCTACTGCGCCGAGGTGGAGAACGTCCTGGCCGGCCATCCCGACATCGCCGAGGTCGCCGTCATAGGCCGGGCCGACGACAAATGGGGCGAGGTGCCGATCGCAGTCGCCGCGCTCACCCGGGACGGGCTGGCGCTGGCGGACCTCGATGACTACCTCACCGAACGGCTGGCGCGTTATAAGCATCCGAAAGGACTGGAGATCGTCGACGCGCTGCCGCGCAACCCGGCCGGCAAAGTCCTCAAAACCGAGCTGCGGACCCGCTACGGCAACGTTGCCCAGCCCGGGCCGGCCGCCGCCGCGAGGGACGCGGCGCGCCCCGCCGACAATTGAGGTCGCGGCACATTACTGTCCGGTAGGCAACTTATGCACGATGGACCGATTTGGTGTTGTTCTAACGCGGCCATCAGGTATGGTCCGATG
>CAYNJD010000432.1:0-2691 GCA_964397355.1 uncultured Mycobacterium sp.
CCCCGCAGGGCACCCGGCTGGTGCCGATCCCGGGCGCCCCGCCGTCGCTGGCGGGTATCGAGCCGGGCTGCCCGTTCGCGCCGCGCTGCCCGCTGGTGACCGACGAGTGCCGGGCCCGCGAACCCGACCTGCTCGAACTCGGCCCCGACCACCGTGCCGCCTGCATCCACACCGACCAGGTGGAAGGGCGCAGCGCCGCCGACATCTATCGCGTGCGCACCGAGATCCCGGTGTCCGCGCAGGGTGAGTCCCCCACTGTGGTGCGGGTGCGCGACCTGGTCAAGACCTACCCGCTGACCAGGGGGGTGTTTCGGCGCAGCGTCGGCGAAGTGCGTGCGGTCGATGGGGTGAGTTTTGAGTTGCAGCAGGGCCGCACGCTGGGGATCGTCGGCGAATCCGGCTCGGGCAAATCCACCACCTTGCACCAGATCCTGGAACTGGCCGCGCCGCAGTCGGGTTCGATCGACGTGCTCGGCACCGACGTCGCCAGCCTGAAACGCGACGGCCGCCGGGCGCTGCGGCGCGACCTGCAGGTGGTGTTCCAGGATCCGGTAGCTTCGCTGGACCCGCGGTTACCGGTGTTCGAGGTGCTGGCCGAGCCGTTGCGCGCCAACGGTTTCGATAGGTCCGCGACGCATGCCCGGGTCGCCGAGCTGTTGGAGCTGGTCGGGCTGCGCCGCGGCGACGCATCACGGTATCCGGCGGAGTTCTCCGGCGGCCAGAAGCAGCGGATCGGCATCGCCCGCGCGCTGGCGTTGCAGCCGAAGATCCTCGCGCTCGATGAGCCGGTCTCGGCGCTGGACGTGTCGATCCAAGCCGGGATCATCAACCTGCTGCTGGACTTGCAGCAGCAGTTCGGGCTGTCGTATCTGTTCGTGTCGCACGACTTGTCGGTGGTCAAACACCTGGCGCACACGGTGGCGGTGATGTTCGCCGGGAAGATCGTCGAACAGGGCGACGCGGAGCAGGTTTTCTCCGACCCGCAACACGACTACACCCGCCGGCTGCTGGCAGCCGTACCGCTCCCGGAGCCCGCGTCATGACGTTGACTCTGCACTCACGGCGACATTGTGCGAGAAGGGCCCGCACTCCACGCAGAGTCAACGGGATGGCGGTGCTGGTGACGCTGGTGCTGGCCCTCAGCGGATGCGCGGCGGTCGACATCACCGCCCCCGAAGGCGTGTCCGCGGTCGGCAGCGCCAGCGACATCAACCCGCAGGACCCGGCGACGCTGCGCGACGGCGGGAGCCTGCGGCTGTCGATGAGCCAGTTCCCGCCCAACTTCAACCCGTTGCACATCGACGGCAACCTGGCCGAGAACGCCGCCATGCTCAAGGCCACCATGCCGCGGGCGTTCATCATCGGCCCGGACGGCTCGGCCACGGTGGACCGCGACTACTTCACCAGCGTGGAACTGACCGGCACCAACCCGCAGGTGGTCACCTACACCATCAACCCGAAAGCGACGTGGAGCGACGGCACCCCGCTGTCCTGGGAGGACATCGCCAGCCAGATCCATGCCACCAGCGGCGCCGACGGTGAGTTCGCGATCGCCAGCACCAACGGCGCCGAGCGCGTCGCGTCGGTGACCCGCGGTGTCGACGACCGCCAGGCCGTGGTGCGCTTCGCCAAGCCCTACGCCGAGTGGCGGGGCATGTTCGCCGGCAACTCGATGCTGCTGCCCAAGAGCATGACGGCCGATCCGGAGACGTTCAACAAGGCGCAGCTGAAAAAGCCGGGACCGTCGGCGGGGCCGTTCATGCTGTCCTCGCTGGACCGCACCAGCCAGCGACTCACCTTGACCCGCAACCCCGACTGGTGGGGCAGGACGCCGAAGCTGAACACCATCAACTACCTGGTGCTCGACGAGGCCGCCCGGATGCCGGCGCTGCAGAACCACACCATCGACGCCGCCGGGGTGGCCACGCTGGATCAGTTGACGATCGCGCGGCGCACCGACGGCATCGCGATCCGCCGGGCGCCGACCCCGGCGTGGAATCACTTC
Source organism: uncultured Mycobacterium sp. (assembly GCA_964397355.1). GTDB lineage: Bacteria > Actinomycetota > Actinomycetes > Mycobacteriales > Mycobacteriaceae > Mycobacterium. The sequence goes on from CAYNJD010000432.1 coordinate 2,006, forward strand.
ACCTTCAACGGGGCGCCGGGGGCGATCCTGTCCGACAAGGCGCTGCGGCTGGCGGTGATGCGCGGTATCGACCGGGCCACGATCGCCAAGGTGACCCAGCGCGGCCTGACGTCTGACCCGGTGCCGCTGAACAATCACATCTATGTCGCCGGGCAGGAGGGCTACCAGGACAACAGCGGCGTGGTGGCCTACGACCCCGAACGCGCCAAACGCGAACTGGACGCACTGGGCTGGAAACTGCACGGGAAGTTCCGGGAGAAGAACGGCCGGCCGCTGGTGATCCGGCACCTGTTCTACGACGCGTCGAGCACCCGGCAGTTCGCCCAGGTGGCCCAGCACAATCTGGCCCAGATCGGGGTGAAGCTGCAGCTGGACGCCAAGGCCGGCGGCGGGTTCTTCACCGACTACGTCAATGTCGGCAACTTCGACATCGCCCAGTTCAGTTGGGTCGGTGACGCTTTCCCACTGGCCGGGCTGACGCAGATTTCCGCGTCCTACGGCGAGGCCAACTTCGGCAAGATCGGCACACCGGAGATCGACGCGAAGATCGAGGAGACGTTGCAGGCGCTGGACCCGGCTGCCGCGCGAGCGCGGGCCAACGAGGTCGACGCGCTGCTGTGGGCCGAGGGGTTCAGCCTGCCGCTGATCCAGACCACCGGCAATGTGGCGGTGCGCAGTTCGCTGGC
>CAYNJD010000433.1:0-2687 GCA_964397355.1 uncultured Mycobacterium sp.
CAGGGCCGGAAGGCAGCAAGGGTCAATGGGCTCTGGCGGGTGCGCGGGGTCCCCCTATGTGTCGGGCCTTCGATGGTGAAAGGCGCACCCATGTCGCTGCATACCCTCAGCCGTGCCGACTTGGCCGCTCAGCACGAGCGCTACCAGCGGGATTACGCGGAACTGCAGGCCAAGAAGCTGACGCTGGACCTCACCCGCGGCAAGCCGGCGCCCGAGCAGCTCGACCTGGCCAACGAGCTGCTGGCGCTGCCCGGAAGCCCTGGCCATCCTGACTACCGCACCGATGACGGCACCGACACCCGCAACTACGGCGGCCTGCACGGCCTGCCCGAGCTGCGGGCGATCTTCGGCGAACTGCTCAGCATCGCCGTGCCCAACCTGATCGCCGGCAACAACGCCAGCCTGGAGTTCATGCACGACGTGGTCGTCTACTCCATGCTGCACGGCGGCGTGGACTCGCCGCGCCCCTGGAGCCAGGAGCCCAGCGTCAAATTCCTGTGCCCGGTGCCCGGCTACGACCGGCACTTCGCGATCACCGAGACGCTGGGCATCGAGATGATCCCGATCCCGATGCGTGAGGACGGCCCCGACGTCGACCTGATCGAAGAACTCGTCGCCGCCGACCCCGCGATCAAGGGGATGTGGACGGTGCCGGTGTTCGGCAACCCGACCGGCGTCACCTATTCCTGGGAGACGGTGCGCCGGCTGGTGCAGATGGCCACCGCCGCGCCGGACTTCCGGCTGTTCTGGGACAACGCCTACGCGGTACACACCCTGACCACCGAGTTCCCCCACCAGATCGACGTGCTCGGGCTGGCCGCCGCCGCCGGCAACCCGAACCGGCCGTATGTGTTCGCCTCCACCTCGAAGATCACCTTCGCCGGCGCCGGGGTCAGCTTCTTCGGCGGCTCGCTGGGCAACATCGCCTGGTACCTGCAGTACGCCGGCAAGAAGTCGATCGGCCCGGACAAGGTCAACCAGCTGCGGCACCTGCGGTTCTTCGGCGACGCCGACGGAGTGCGGCTGCACATGCGCCGCCACCAGGAGATCCTGGCGCCCAAGTTCGAGCTGGCCGCCGGGATCCTCGCGGAGCGGCTGGGTGACGCCAAGATCGCGTCGTGGACCGACCCGAAGGGCGGTTACTTCATCAGCCTGGACGTGCTGCCCGGCACGGCACGGCGCACCGTCGCGCTGGCCAAAGACGCCGGGATCGCGGTCACCGAGGCCGGCGCGTCGTTCCCGTACCGCAAAGACCCCGAGGACAAGAACATCCGGATCGCCCCGTCGTTCCCGTCGGCCGACGACCTGCGCGACGCCGTCGACGGGCTGGCCACCTGTGCGCTGCTGGCCGCCGCCGAGTCGCTGCTGGGCTGACCGTCGAATTGGTCGCCCGGCCGGGCGCCGCCGAATAGCGCACAGCTAAGTGCGTTAGCCGACTCGTACGCTAATAGGCCGGCGGGCTGTTAAATTAAAGGACGTTGCGTCAGCAAGCCCGTTGAAATGCCGCTGGAGGCCCAGAAAATGGCGATCAAGGTCGGTAAGTGGCGCTGCGCGGTGATGACGATAGGCCTGTGCGGGCTGGGCCTTGCTCCCGCGTCATACGCCCCGAGCTGGGCGGATCGGCCGGTCGAGCACTCGTCGGTGCAGGCGCCGCAGAGCGGCCCCGCTGAGGCGGATGCGTTGCCGCCCAGGGTTACCGAGGAACTCGACGTCTACCGGCGCGCCGCGGCCGACGCCGCGCTGGGAAAACCCGTGACGTACGGCGACGGCCAATGCTATCCGCTTATCCAGCAATACATTCAGGCGTTGGGTTACCCCTGGCGAAATAGAGATCCCAGCGGTAATGCCTTCGATCTCTACGAGCATTACCCGACGAATGGGCTGGCCGAATTCTTCGAGCAGGTTCCGTTCGCCGGCGGCGCGAACCTGCCGCAGGTCGGCGACATCGTCGGCTACGGCCCCGGCGGGTTCGTCAGTGAACACGGGCACGCGGCGGTCGTCACAGCCGTCGATCGAAGCGGCCCGCTGTTCCGGTACGAGACGGCCGACCAGAACTCCGGCGGCCGGTTGTTCGTCACGCTGAACTGGCGTGACTTCAACCCCGCATACAACACCTTGGGTTATCTGCGCCCGAAGCTGTAGCCCGCCGGGCCTGCACCGTCGTCGGTGCGAGCAAGTAACCTCCCTTGCGTGGCGCTCTACCGCAAATACCGGCCGGCAACCTTCGCCGAAGTGGTGGGGCAGGAGCACGTCACCGAGCCGCTGTGCACCGCGTTGTCGGCGGGCCGGATCAACCACGCCTACCTGTTCTCCGGGCCGCGCGGCTGCGGCAAGACGTCGTCGGCGCGCATCCTGGCCCGGTCGCTGAACTGTGCGCAGGGCCCCACCCCGACGCCGTGCGGCAGCTGCGACTCATGCGTGGCGCTGGCCCCCAACGGGCCGGGCAGCATCGATGTCGTCGAACTCGACGCCGCCAGCCACGGCGGGGTCGACGACACCCGGGACCTGCGGGACCGCGCCTTCTACGCGCCGGCCCAGTCGCGGTACCGGATCTTCATCATCGACGAAGCGCACATGGTGACCACCGCGGGCTTCAATGCGCTGCTCAAGATCGTGGAGGAGCCACCCGACCACCTGATCTTCGTGTTCGCCACCACCGAGCCGGAGAAGGTGCTGCCGACCATCCG
>CAYNJD010000434.1:0-2682 GCA_964397355.1 uncultured Mycobacterium sp.
ATCGGTGCGGCCACGTTGGCGATCCGATGCTCGGCGCTGTCGAGCTCACCGGGCAGGTAGTCGACCACGGTCAGGTCGGCGAAGGCGCTGGCGAGCCGCGAGGTGATCTCGTCGGGCTCGCCCTCGGCGGCCAGCGCCTGCAGCGCCGAATACACCCGGACGTACTCGCGGCTGAGCCGTTCGACCGCGTAGCCGCGAGCGCGCACTTCATCGAGCACCGCGGCCAGTCGCCGGCGCAGCCGCGGCGACGGAGCCCCCAAGCCGCTCAACCATTCCTTCTTGAGCTGATCGCTCGCTTCGGCGACGAACTCCCGGCAGAACGGGGCCACTATCGGCATTCGGAAGCCGACGCTGACGTGCGGCGCGGCAAGGGATTCACCGACCGCATCGGTGACCACCACCGTCGGTCCCTGCCGCGCGCCCAGGATGACCTGCATGCCGACATCGTCGGAGAGCCGTTGCAGCTCCGGTCGGAACGCCTGCTTGTTGACCGGCCGGGTCAGTGCGGCCAGTGCCGGCCCCCACGAGTAGCCGCTCGAGCGCCGGTCGCGCACGATCCACTGCCGGGCGGCCAGGGTGGTGACGATCGCGTGACACGTGCCGTGGCTGATGTGCAGTATCCGCGCGATCTCCGACAGCGAGAAGCCGCGTTCGGGGTCTGATGCCAGCAGCTCCAGGATCCTGATCACGCGCTCGGTCGGCGGCGACGACACGGGCCGGCCGGACTCGCCGGCATTTGCGGTCATATCAAGCGTTTTCGGCAGCCACCCGGGCGCGTTCACGCACCGAGGCGACCACGCCGCCGTCATTGAGGATGTCGGTGCCGGTGAGATAGCCGGCAGCATCGCTGACACAGAACGCGAGCAGCGCCGCCATCTCTTCGGGTTTGCCCCAGCGCGGGACGGCGGCGTCGACGACCAGCGCCCCGGCACCGGCTTGTTCCTCCAGCCGGCCCATTTCGGTGTCGGTCGACCCGGGCGAGACCGAGACGATGCGCAAACCGCGGCCGTTGAACCGTTCAGCCTGCGAACTGCTGTACCAGCGGACGAATGCCTTGCTCACGGCATAAGCGACACCCGAACGCACCTCTTGCGGCATCGGTTCGCAGACCGTCGCCATGGCCGCCAGGAAGGCGCCGGCGTCACCGAGGGCAAGCGGGAACTGCCCGACCGGGATCAGCTCCTCGGGCAGCAGATGCGCGGCCATCGATGCCACATTGACGATCGCCGAGCCCTGCCCGGCCGCACCATAAAAGGCCTCATTGACGTTGAGCGTGCCGATTGCGTTGGTCCGCATGACATAGTCGGCGTCACCCATGCTCGGGCTGACCCCCGCGGCGTGGATCACCGAGGCGACCGGCCCGATGGCGGCCGCGGTGTCGAACAGCTCGGCGACAGCCCGGCGGTCGGTGACGTCGCAGTTGACCACCGATGCCGCGATGCCTAGCGCTTCAAGGGTTTTCGCCGCGGTATCCAGCCGGTCCTGCCGAACATCGCACAGCACCAGCGACTGCTCGCGACCGACGATCTTCGCCGTGGCCAGGCCTATGCCGCCCGCACCACCGGTGATCACCGACACCATCGACATGGCTCCCTCACTTCCCCATGGTGGCGTTGATCGCCTGTGCCATGAATGCGACCGACTCGTTGCGGCCCAGCGAGGCCAACAGCTGCGCCGCACCGGCGACCCGGGCGCCGACGTCCGCCGTCACATTGTCGAAGGATACGTCGACTATTCGACGCATACAAGATCAACAGCCGACGGCGAACCGGTAGGCTCGGCACACCTCCGAAAGCCGCTCGTCAGCCAGTCGGACGATACGACTCGTGAACCTCGAACGGCCCAACGTGAATACGTTGTCGAAGTTGACCGCGCATTGTCGCGGTAGCCCGTCTGCCCGGTCCAGGGCAACCTCAGTGGGGATATTGCGGACCGTTGTCGTCACCGGCGCGACCAGCAGTGACGTCAGACGCGAAGTGAAGCGCTGTCTGGTCAAGACGAGAACGGGACGAATCTTGTCGCCTGGCACGTCGGCCCACCACACCTCGCCCCGGTTGATGACCGGTCCGCCTACTCCTCCCATGGCACCGCACTCAGGTCGACCGGGACCTCACCCGGCAGTTCGTCGTCGCGGTTCGCCTCAAGCCATCGCTTCTCAAGCTCGCGTTCGATGAGTGCGCCGAGCGCATCTTCGAGCAGTTGGGAGACGTTTGAGGTACCGGTAACCGCCTGAGCCTGCCGCAAACGCTCGGGTGTCAGCGTCGCCGAGACCTTGGTTTTCGCTGCCATGAAAATGATCCTACTAATTATCCTCCAAATGTGCCGACATCTTTTCCCGACACTCGCGAGACCCCTATGCTTTCGCCAGCTGCTTCTCGGCGTACCGGCGCGCCCACTCGGCACGCGGCCGGATGGACACGTCGACGTCGGTCGCGGTGGCCCGCAACGCCCCCACCGTCGCCTGTTCGCGCGAGGTGTGGGCGAACGGGTCCCAGCCGAAGAACCGGCAGGAGTTCTCCCAGGTGATCTTGTTGATGTCGGAGTCACTGGCGCCGGCGGCGTTCAGTTCGGCGAGCACCTGCTCGGGAGCGTCCGGCCAGAAGCAGTCCGAGTGCGGGTAGTCGCATTCCCAGGCGATGATGTCGATACCGATGTCGTGGCGCAGTTTCAGCGACGTCTTGT
>CAYNJD010000435.1:0-2680 GCA_964397355.1 uncultured Mycobacterium sp.
TAGCGCTGCGCGAGGTCCTGGTAGTACTTCGGGTTGGCGTTGATCCACATCTCGGCTCCGGTGCCGGCGATCGGGCCTTTGACCACGGCGGGCGCACCGGTCACCAGTACCCCGTCGGGCACCTTGGTACCGGCGAGCACCGTCGCACCGGCCGCGACCAGGCTGCGACTGCCGATCACCGCGCCGTCGAGCACCGTGGCGTGGTTGCCGATGAGCGCCTCGGCTCCGATGTGCGCGCCATGGATCAGGCACATGTGGGCCACCGTCGCGCCCGGGCCGATGTCCACCGGCACCCCCGGCGGCACGTGCAGCACCGAGCCGTCCTGCACATTCGCGCCCTCCCGCACCACGATGGGTGCGTCGTCGCCGCGCAGTACGGCCCCGAACCACACCGATGCGCCTGCCTCGATGGTGACGTCGCCGATCAGAGTGGCGGTCGGGGCGACGAAGGCGGTGGGGTCGATCCGCGGGGAGCGCCCGTTGAAGGAGAACAGCTGCATCGTTCAGGTATACCGCAGGGCCGAAAGACCCTTAACCAGCAGCCGTTATTGCATAACCACGGGGAAAAACTGTAACGTGTTCTAGTTAGAAGCAACGGGTTGGAGGCAACAGGTGAGCACTGACAACGCTGAGGTCGGCGTCCGCGAAATAGACACCGGGACGCTGCCGGACCGGTACGCCAGGGGCTGGCACTGCCTGGGTCCGGTGAAGGACTTCCGGGACGGCAAACCGCACGCGATCCACGCTTTCGGCGCCAAGCTGGTGGTGTTCGCCGACTCGCACGGTGACCTGCACGTCCTCGACGCGTACTGCCGGCACATGGGCGGCGACCTGAGCCGGGGCACCATCAAGGGCGACGAGGTGGCGTGCCCGTTCCACGACTGGCGATGGGGCGGCGACGGCCGCTGCAAGCTGGTCCCCTACTCCAAGCGGACCCCGCGGGTGGCGCGCACCCGCTCCTTCCCCACCGACGTGCGCGGCGGCCTGCTGTTCATGTGGCACGACCCGGAGGGCAATCCGCCGCCGGACGAGGTGCGCATCCCGGAGATCCCGGAGTGGTCCAGCGGCGAGTGGACCGACTGGCGCTGGAACTCGATGGTGATCGACTCGAACTGCCGCGACATCATCGACAACGTCACCGACTTCGCGCACTTCTTCTACATCCACTACGGCCTGCCGACGTCGTTCAAGAACGTCTTCGAGGGCCACATCGCCTCGCAGTACCTGCACAATGTCGGGCGGCCCGATGTTCCCGGCCTGGGCACCAGCTACGCGGGTGCCGAACTGGACTCGGAGGCCTCCTACTTCGGCCCCTCCTTCATGATCAACTGGCTGCACAACAGCTACAGCGGCTTCAAGTCCGAGTCGATCCTGATCAACTGCCACTACCCGATCAGCCAGAACCAGTTCAAGCTGATGTGGGGCGTCATCGTGCAGAAGCCCAAGGGCCTCGACGACGAGACCACCGAGAAGCTCGCCGAGGTGATGACCGACGGCGTCAGCAAGGGCTTCCTGCAGGACGTCGAGATCTGGACGCACAAGAGCCGCATCGAGAACCCGCTGCTGGTCGAAGAGGACGGCGCGGTATACCAGCTGCGGCGCTGGTACTCGCAGTTCTACGTCGACGTCGCCGACGTCACGCCAGAGATGACCGATCGGTTCGAGATCGAGATCGACGCCACGGTGGCCAACGAGAAGTGGAACGCCGAGGTCGAAGCGAACCTGCGGGCGAAGGCCGAGGCCGAGGCAGACACCGAAAGCGCCGAATCCGCCGAAACGGTGAACGCCGAGTAGCCGGCGCCATGAACTCCGGCGACAAGGTTCCGAACGCCCCGGCCGTGGAAGATCTGGCCCGGTCGATGCTGGTGTTGTACGGGCCGCACGACGACCACGACGACGAGCCCGCCGCCGAGGATTCCGGCCCCGATACCCGCTACGCGCGGCAGCCGCTGTTCCCGGTCGATCCCGACCGGTACGAGGCGATACGCGCTGCGACCGAACGGGATTCGGACCGCTACCTGAACGCCGGGCTGGTGCCGGTCGAGTGCCGGCACTGCCGGGCGACCGTCGAGGTGAAGAAGCTGGGTCCCGGCTACACCTCGGTGCAGTGGAACTCGGCTTCGCTGAGCCGGTGCGCGTACTTCGCCGCCGAGCGCGAGGCCGGCAATCCCAGCAGCCGCGCCCGGGGCTGCCCGAACCTGACGAAGAGCATCCGGCACGCGGTCGCCGAGGGCCACCTGGAGGAGACCTCCAGCGCCCCGCCACCCGGCGACGGCATCGACTGAGCACCCGGCGAGCAGGCCCGCCGACGCGGCTCACAGGCCGGCGAAACGCTCCCGCACCTGCTCGGCGGTAAGGCCGTAATCCTCCAGCGAGTAGTGGTGTTTCGGCGCGCGCGGTCCGGTCTTGCTCGCGGCGTAGTCCTGCGCCATCGCCTCCCGCGCCGCATCCGAGAGCGGCAGGCCGAAGCGTTCGTAGATGCCCGCCGCGGTGGCCAGCGGATCGGCGACGAACTCGTGATAGTCGATGTCGCAGAACTGCGCCGGATCATATTGCGCGCGTTGAGCATTGAACAGCTCCAAGCCGCGGGCCCAGGTCTCCATCTCATCAGCGCCGATCTGCTCGCCGACGAAGGTGTTCGACTGGCCTTCGGTGGTGTGCTGGGCCAGTGAGCACATCG
>CAYNJD010000436.1:0-2676 GCA_964397355.1 uncultured Mycobacterium sp.
GCGTCGATGCGGTCACCGGTGTAGAGGTACTCGCGGGAACGCAGGATCGGGGTGAGCAGCGGCCACAGTGCCGCGCCGCCGTCGCCGGCCACCAATCCGACCGCGACGTGAGGGTCGGCGAAATAAGCGCTCTCCGAGACCAACACGATGTCGCAGAGCAGCGCCACGCTGCAGCCCAGCCCGACGGCGGGGCCGTTGACGGCGGCGATGACCGGCAGGCCGAACCGCAGCATCTCCTCGACGATCTGCGCGCCTTCGCGGATGCTCTCGTCGCGGGCGACTTCGTCGTCGAGGAAGGTGGTTATCCAGTTCAGGTCGCCGCCGGCCGAGAACGCCCGGCCGGCCCCGGTGAGCACCACGACCCGGGCCTGCTTGTCGGCGGCCACCTGCCGCCACACGTTGGCCAGGCCGGCGTGCAGGTTCGCGTTGACGCTGTTCAGCTCATCCGGCCGGTTGATCGTCACGGTGCGCACCGGTCCGTCACCGGTTACCGTGATCTCTGGCGGCAGATCGTATTTCATGCGTAGAGTCCCGTCAGTCCGGTGCGGCCGGCGCGGCGGACCAGCCGGTCACGGGTGGCGGACAATCCCCACGGCAGCCGGCGCAGCGGCTGGCTGTAGCGCGACAGCCAGGACAGCGCCGTCTCATCGCAGAAGCCGACCGCTCCGTGCAACTGGTGGCAGACCCGGAACACCACTTCGGCGGCTTCGGTGGCCGCGCACCGCAGCGCCAGGGCGTCGTCGATCGCCTCGGGCCGGCCCGTCGCGATGCTCCACAGCGCGTACTTGGCCAGCATGTCCACGCCGCTGCGCTCCACCTCGGCGTCGGTCAGCTGGAACTGCACGCCCTGGAACTCCGCCAGTGGCCGGCCGAACTGTTCGCGCAGCCGGACGTGGTTGATGGTGAGATCCAACGCCCGGTCCAGCATCCCCAGCAGTGTCCAGCACGGCAGCGCCAGTGCCAATGCCACGTCATCGGCACCGTCGGCGCCTGCGATCTCGGTCAGGGTCAGCTCTGCCACCAGGGCCGCTCGGGCCTCCGATTGCGCCGCGACCATGCTTCGCACCCCGTCAAGGGTGACCGCGGCCCACCGCTTGGCCAGCCCCGCCACCGCGCCGGCCGGGGCATGCTCGTCGACCACGATCAGCCCGTCGACGTCGAGATCGGCGGGTACCGAAAGGCATTCGGCCACCGGATAGGGGACGCCCCAGTAGCCTGCGCTGCGGCACAGTGCGGCTGCGGCCTCGAGTTCGTCGGCGTCGGCATGCGGCTTCAGGTCGAACGCACCCAGCCCGCGCAGGATCGGGCCCACCAGCTGCTCCCGCAGCGCGGGATCGGCGTCGGCGCGCAGCACCAGCTCGTCGCCGCCGGCCGCCTGGAACGCCCGTCGTGCTTCCCGCCCGTATTCTTCGGCGCCGTCGCCGAGTTCCAACATCATCGTGGTGCCGCCAGCAGGGCACGGGACAGCAGAATGCGCTGCATCTCAATACTTCCCGACGACACGGTGGCGGCCTGCGAGTAGCGCCAGTGGTCTTCGACCTCGGTGCGGAACCACTGCGCGTCCGGGCCGTCCGGCGCTTCGGCGGCGATCTCCATCAGCACCTCGGCGCTGTCCTGATCCAGCCGGGTGACCGCGATCCGGTAGGCGGCGGCGTCACCGGGCCGGATCTGGCCGCTGGCTTGCAGCGACACCACCCGGTAGGCCATCAGCCGGGCCCGCCGGCAGTGCGTGAGCATGCGCATCCACCGGGCGGTCAGTTCGGCGGGCAGCGTCTCCCAGCGCTCACCGAGTGCGTCCGGGGCGGCGGCCAGCAGCCGTTCACACCGCGCGTATCGGGCGATGCCCACCCGCTCGTAGGACATCACATCGGCCACGATCGACCAGCCCTTGCCGACCTCACCGAGCACGTCGGCGTCGGTGACCCGCAGGTCGTCGAAGAACACCTCGTTGAGGTGGTGCGGGCCCATCATGGTGCGGATCGGCCGGACCTGGATCGCCGGGTCGTCCATCGGGACCAGGAAAACCGTCAACCCCTGCTGCTTCTTGGTGACCCCGTCCTCGCCGACCCGGGTGGTGCGGGCCAGTAGGAAGCACCACTGCGCCATGGTGGCGTAGGAGGTCCAGATCTTCTGGCCGCTGACCAGCCAGCCGTCACCGTCGCGGCGGGCGTAGGTGCGCAGCGATGCCAGATCCGAGCCGGCTTCGGGTTCGGAGAAGCCCTGGCACCAGATCACCTCGCCGGCAGCGATCGGCGGCAGGTGCCGGCGCTGCTGCGCGGGCGTGCCGTGCCGCATGATGATGGGCCCGACCCAGTTCACCCCCATGTACTGCGCGCCGCGCGGCTCGTGGTGGGCCCACATCTCCTCGCGCACCACGGTCTGTTCCCACACCGAGGCGTCCGCGCCGCCGAACGCTTGCGGCCAGGACAGGCACAGCAGGTCACGCTCGGCCAGCACCCGGCAGAACCGTTGTGCCGCAGCCAGATCGGCGGGATCGTCGGTGAACGCCCCCGGAAACCGTTCCGGCAGCTGCTGTGCGACCAGTTCACGCAGCTGCCCCCGCAGCTCGCCGGCTCGCATCCCCATGTCGAAGTCGATGCTCATGCGCCACTCCTCATGCGCCACTCCTCAGCATCGCTTCGCAAGCTCCGCGCTGCATCGTCACCGGCGGGCTCA
>CAYNJD010000437.1:0-2651 GCA_964397355.1 uncultured Mycobacterium sp.
CCGTTGACGTCGCCGAACATCCGGTTGAGCACCGAGGCCAGCACCAGCAGCGCGACCAGGATGATGGCCCCGCCGATGCCGGCACCGATCAGCACCCGGCGGCGCCGCTCCGCGCGCATCTCGGCGTCCAGCGGCGGTGCCGGACGCGGTGCCGGCGGCTCGTCGCCGATGGGGCCCAGCAACTCGGTCTGCTCGTGCAGCGCGGTGGCCTGCTGCAGCAGGTTCGACAGCGTCGAGGCGCCCCGGATGCCGCCGTCGGACTGGATCGCATGGCTGGCGGCCGCCGAGATCTGGAACGGGATGTCGGGGTTGACCGAATCGGGTTGGACCGGGTTGCCGGCGGCGTCCTGCTCGGCCGGCGCCAGGCCGCAGTCGGGGCCGGCGTCCGGCAGCGGCCACCGGTTGACCAGCAGCGCGTAGAGCGTGGCGCCGATGCCGCGGATGTCGTCCTCGGGTTTGGCGTCGGGCAGCGTCGCCGGGAAGGCCAGGCTCACATCCCCGTCGATGCTGACCCGGACCCGGCTCGGATGGTCGATCGACAGCGCGACGCCGGCGTGGTGGGCGGCCTCGGCGGCGGCGGACAGCGATCGCATCGCCCGGGCCGCGCCGATCGGCGACGGTGCCGTGCCGGCCACCTCCTGCAGTGAGGCGCCGCGGACCCATTCGGAGACCACGAGCCCGCCCGCGCCGATGCGCACCACATCGAGCACCCGGGCGATGCCGGGCAGATCGATCTGGCTGAGCCGCTGGGTGCGCGACAGGATGCCGTTGAGCAGCTCTTCGGGCATGGTCTGATCCGGGTCGACGAATGTCAGCGCCACCTGCCGGTCCAGCGCGGTGTCCAGCGCCTGCCAGAACTGCAACAGCGGAGTGCCGCCGTGGCGCACCAGCAGCCGGTAGCGGCCGCCGGCGATGCTCAGGCCGGGCGTCAGCTGGCCGTCGCCGGCGGTCGGCTCGGGGCCGTCGCCGGAGCCGGGGGAGGGTCGCTCGGCGCTCGGCGGAGCAACCGATCGCGACGCGGCGTGAGCGCCGACCCCCTCCGAAGGTTTGTTGGCCACCTCCGTGCCTTTCGGTGTCCAGCCACCGGCGATGTGCTCCGGCGGCGTATGCCGGGCGGGGTCGCTCGCCGCGCCCCCTCCCGGTGTGGGCAAACGGTTGTGCTCAGCGTACGGGACGACCGGATCGCGAGATGGCCGGTTCGGCGCGCTGATCTGCGGGCGGCCGGCACCGATTCTGCGGCGGACCGCGGCCACCGCCGCCGTGGCCTCGGGTACACCGGCGCGCACCATCACCGCGGCGATGATCGGCAGCATCACCAGGGCCAGCACCGACAGCCGCAGCATCGATCCGGCCGCACCGTGATCGGTCAGGGTGCGCAGGCCGCCCACCCGGTCGAGCACCTCGGCCACCAGCCCGGCCAGCAGCGAGGCCGTCACCGTGACCAGCACGGTGCGCACCACGTCCGGACCTAGGAGATGCCCGCTGACCGGGCGCAATGCCCGCCGCAACAGCACGTGGCCGAGACCGGCGCCGGCCAGGAAGCCCAGGCCGTTGGCCAGCCCCAGGTAGGCGGCCACCAGCTCCGGATTGTCGGTCAGGTGCGGGGCGGCCACCGAGGCGGCGATCTTCACGGCGGTGATCACCACGATCATCATGATCGGGATCCACGGCTGTTCCCGGGCGTAGAAGACCCGCAGCTGCAGCAGCACCATGGCATACGGGATCAACGTGAACGCCGACATGGCGACCGCGGCGCCCAGGTAACCGGCGTCGACGTCGCCGAAGTTGCCGTAGGCGAACAGCGCGCTGCCGATCGCCGGGCCGCCGACGGTCATCACCGCCACGATCGGGATCAGCGTGACCATCATCAGCCGGGTGGCCAGCGACAGGTCGGCCAGCACCGCGGGGTCGTCGCCGGCGGCGGCGTTGCGGCTCAGCCGCGGCATCACCACCGTCAGCACCGTCACCCCGATCATGCCGAACGGAAGCTGCAGCAGCAGCCAGGCGTAGTAGTAGATCGCCGGGCCCGAGGCCGCGGAGGTCGACGCGATCTGGTTGGTCACCACCAGGCCGATCTGGCTGATCAGCACGTAGAGCACCATCGCGGCGGCCATCGCGCCGAACCGCTTGAGCCGGTCGTCGATGCCCCACAGCGGGCGCAGGCTGATGCGCTCCCGCCCGATCGCCACCAGCAGCACCGCGGTCTGGGCGACCACACCCGCGGTGGTGCCCAGGCCCAGCACCAGCAGCTTGGTGTTGCCCATCCGCACCGGGTCGACCGACAGCTCCCCGGGCACCAGCAGGTAGACCACCAGAGTGGCGATCGCGACGACGTTGTTGAGCACCGGCGCCCAGGCCGGCACCCCGAAGATGTTGCGGTTGTTCAGGATCGCCATGAACACCGACGACAGGCCGTAGCAGATCACCTGCGGCAGCAGCAGGTACGCGAACGCGGTCGTCAGCGGCTCGTTGACCTGCGGATCCCCGCCCAGCATCAACCGGACCAGCAGCGGCGCCGCCGCCACCGACACCACGGTGGTGACCAGCAGCAGCGCGGTCGCCAACGTGACCAGCCGCCGCACGAACGCGGCGCCGCCGTCGGGGTCGTCGCGTTCGGCGCGGGCCAGCACCGGCACGAAGATCGCGGTGAA
>CAYNJD010000438.1:0-2648 GCA_964397355.1 uncultured Mycobacterium sp.
GCCAGCGCCACCAGCAGGTCGAACTCCAGCGGGGTCAGCGAGATCTGCTCACCGGCGCGGCTCACCTTGTGCGCCGGCACATCGATGTCGATGTCGGCGATCGAGAGCATCTCGGCCGGCTCGTCGTCGTTGCGGCGCAGCCGGGCCCGTACCCGGGCCACCAGCTCTTTGGGCTTGAACGGCTTCATGATGTAGTCGTCGGCGCCCGACTCCAGGCCGAGCACCACATCGACGGTGTCGGTCTTGGCGGTGAGCATCACGATCGGCACGCCGGAGTCCTTGCGCAGCACCCGGCACACGTCGATGCCGTTCATGCCGGGCAGCATCAGGTCCAGCAGCACCAGGTCGGGCCGCAGTTCGTGCACCGCGGTCAGCGCCTGGGTGCCATCGCCGACGACCGCGGTGTCGAAACCCTCCCCACGCAGCACGATGGTGAGCATCTCGGCCAGCGAAGCGTCGTCATCGACGACAAGAATCCTTTGCCTCATGGCGTACATGGTGTCACCCGATCGAGATAAAAGCCTGCTATCACACGCGTGTTTCGCAGGTTAACCGCGCATTCGCAGCAGATCAGCCGCCAGCTCGGCCGGTGAGACCGTCGCAGCGGCCACCTGCCACCGCCCGCCGAAGCCGGCCCGGGCCAGCCCGCGGTACACCTCGCCGGTGCGACGCTGCAGACCGTCGTCGCGTTCGTAGCTGTCGCGCGCCCGGGAGTCGTCGTGCTCCTCACGGTGCCGGGCGCGCTGCGCGGCGAGTTCGGCGGGAACGTCGAGCAGCACCTGCCAGTCCGGCACCGGCAGCCGCAGCCGGTCGAACTCCAGCTGCCGCACCCATTCCACCACTTCACCGTCGGCGTCCTGGCGCAGCCGCGCGGCACTGTAGGCGGCGCTGGAGGCCACATAGCGGTCCAGCAGCACCACGTCGTGGCGCTGCTGTAGGTCCGCGATCTCATCTTTGGCGCCGGCACGGTCCAGCGCGAACAGCATCGCCATCGCGTACACCGAGTCCGCCAGGTCGCCGTGCTGGCCACGCAGCGCCTCGGCGGCGACGTCGGCGGTCACCGAGGCGCCGTACCGCGGGAAGGCCAGGGTTGCCACCGATTTCCCGGCCGCCTCACACGCCGTCCGCAAGCCCCGCGTCAGGGTGTTCTTGCCGGCGCCGTCGACGCCTTCGATCACGATCAGCACGGCGGCAGCCTACTCAGGTTTGCACCGAGCAGCACTCAGGCACCGGATACGTCGTCAAACCTCTGCTCGGCGTGCCCGCGACCCCATAAACTGAGCCTCCGCCGATCCAGGAGGGCCTCATGACCGAACCCACAGGTGTTCGACGCACCTGGTCAGACCGAGTCACCATGGCCGCCGCGGTGATTGCCGCGGTCGCGGCGTCGATCGCGGCGTTCTTCGCGTTCGTCACCCACAGCAAAACCGAGTATGCGGTCGGCAACAGCATCCAACCCGCCTACCAGGCACTTTGCGTCACCTACAGCGACTTCGTGCTCACGCAGGCCCACAATGGCTATTCGCCCGAACAGATCCAGCGAGTCATCGATTTCGCAGGCAGTCACCCGATCGACTTGCCGGAGGGCGATAACGGCGGACTCGACGAGTCCGGCATGCCCGACCGATGGCCGTCCATCAGCGACGAGAAGGCATGTGGCACGCCGGCGGAGATCATCGCTCACGCCAAGCGCTGAGCGGCCGGTCTACCAGCCGCCGCGCCCACCGCTGTGGATGAATCCGTTGAGCCGGCCGCCGTTGACCCAGCCGTGGCCCACCTTGCCTTTGCCCAGCTTGCCGTGGCCCCAGCCACCGTGGCCGTGACCGTGCAGGTGGCCCCAGCCGCCGCCGGTCGGCATCGGTGAATCGACGGGGATGCCGGGAGCGACGACCGCCGGACTCGCCCCGGCGACAGCACTCTGGCCTACCGGGCTACCGACAACGACCATGGCCCCGGCCAGCACGGCCGCACCCGCCGCGCGGATCACCGCCGACCGAACCGATCGCAATGAAATCATGCCCCGAACCTCCCCATCGTCAGCGCACCTCGATCGCGCATGTCGGCAATCTTATGCCTCCGCGGGAAACCAGCAGGCCAGAGCGGCCGCGACGCCGACGAAATCAGTACCGGTAGTGGTCCGGCTTGTAGGGGCCCTCGACGTCGACGCCGATGTACTCGGCCTGCTCCTTGGTGAGCTTGGTCAGCGTGCCACCGAGGGCCTCGACGTGGATGCGGGCCACCTTCTCATCGAGGTGCTTGGGCAGCCGGTAGACCTCGTTGTCGTACTCGTCGCCCTTGGTCCACAACTCGATCTGCGCGATGACCTGGTTGGAGAAGCTGTTGCTCATCACGAACGACGGGTGCCCGGTGGCGTTGCCCAGGTTGAGCAGCCGGCCCTCGCTCAGCACGATGATCGACTTGCCGGTGTCGGGGAAGGTCCACACGTCCACCTGCGGTTTGACGTTGTCGCGGACGGCGCCCGAGGCCTCCAGGGCCGCCATGTCGATCTCGTTGTCGAAGTGGCCGATGTTGCCCAGGATGGCCTGGTTCTTCATCGCCTTCATGTGCTCGAGGGTGATGATGTCCTTGTTGCCGGTGGTGGTGACGATGATGTCGGCCTCACCGATGGCCTGCTCGACGGTCTTGAC
>CAYNJD010000439.1:0-2640 GCA_964397355.1 uncultured Mycobacterium sp.
ACCGCGCTTCCCGCACCGATCACCCGGCTACGGCGCCGCGACTTTGCGCTGCGCTCGCGACGGTTCTCCCCCGACCCAATCTGACGACCAGACATTCCTGCCCTCTCACTGACGACACCGTTAGCAACGATGTGACTTTCTCAACGATCGCTCATGTTAATGATGAATCAGTCAACGTCAACTTTGGTGCATGACTACGGAGGTCGGTTTACGACAAAGGAAGGTTGCTGTACCGTAACGAATGTCACTCGGCGGAACTCGTACCAATTGAATGTTTTAGCGGCTCAAGGCGGCCACTAGCTGCGCTTTCCAGTCCCGCCACAGACCGGGAAGGCCAGCCGACTACCAACAGGACGCCTGACCCGAAAGCGTTGCCAGGCCGCCGGAAAAATTCTTCGCCCCGGCCCCGAACCGGAAGCTAACGACGGTTCAGTCGCTCAGGTTCACCGACTCGCGGGCATAGCGCCCCGGCGACGCCCACGATGTCAGCGCGCCGAGCACCATCATCACCGCGGCGGCGGCGAACACCACGGCCAGCCCGGTGTGGAACGGACCGGAGATCAGCTGCGGGAAGAAGCTGTGCCCGGTCAACGCCTGGGCGTCCACGCCGGGCTGATCCAGCGCACCGGAGGGACCCAACAGCTCGGCGATCGGGTTGTAGCCCAGGAACGCCGCGAACAGGCTGCCCACCGGCGGGGTGTTGGCCACCTCATCGGCCACTCCGGCGGGCACACCCTGCTGTTGCAGCCCGGCTCCCATGGCGGCCGGCAGCGTGTTCGCCAGGCCGATCACCATCAGGGAGAAGAAGATGCCGATCGACAGCGACGTGCCGGCGTTGAAGAACGTCGCCCGCACCCCCGACGCCGCGCCGCGCTGATCGGCCGGGACGCTGGACATCACCACCGCACTGTTGGGCGCGGTGAAGATCCCGCCGCCCAGCCCGTTGAGGAACACCAGCGCGGCGAACACCCGGTAGTCGAAGTCGACCGGCAGCAGCACCAGCGCCACGAACGTCGCCGCCATCAGCACCATGCCGCCGACGGCGAACGGCCGGGCGCCGTGCCGGTCCGACAGCGACCCGGCCAGCGGTCCGGCCAGCAGGAATCCCACCGTCATCGGCAGCAGGTAGATGCCCGCCCACAGCGGCGTGGATTCGAAGCTGTAGCCGTGCAGCGGCAGCCAGATGCCCTGCAGCCAGATGATCAGCATGAACTGCAGGCCCCCGCGCCCGATCGCCGACAGCAGGCCGGCGACGTTGGCCATGCCGAATGCCGGAATCGTGAACAGCCGCACGTCCAGCAGCGGCGCGGCCACCCGCAGTTCGATGACGCAGAACAGCACCAGCAGCGCCACCCCGAGCGCCAGCGACCCCAGCACGGCGGGGCTGGTCCAACTGGTCGGCGAGGACCCGTGCGGCTGAATGCTGTAGGTGATCGCGGTCAGCAGCACGGTCAGGCCCAGCCCCAGGGTCGCGGTGCCCGCCCAGTCCAGTTTGGCCGGTGCGCGCTCACCGAGTTCGTGCAGCGAGCGCACCGACCAGACGGTGCCCAGCACCCCGATCGGCACCCCCACCCAGAACACCGCGCGCCAGTCCCATTCCGACAGCAGGCCACCGATCAGCAGACCCACGAAGGATCCCGCGACCGCGGCCACCTGGTTGACGCCCAGTGCCATGCCGCGCTGACGGGCCGGGAACGCATCGGTGAGGATCGCCGACGACGACGCCATCAGCATCGCCCCGCCGACCCCCTGCACCACCCGCCAGCCGATCAGCCACTGGGCGCCGGGGCCGAGGTCGAACGGGTCGATCGACAGCGCGACCGCCGCGACGGTGAACACCACGAAGCCCCAGTTGTAGATGCGCACCCGGCCGAACATGTCGCCGAGCCGGCCGAAGAACACCACCAGCACCGCCGACACCAGCAGGTAGCCCATCAACATCCACAGCAGATAGCTGACGTTCGACGGGTCCAGCGGGTTCAGGCCGATGCCCCGGAAGATCGCCGGCAACGAGATCAGCACGATCGAGCCGTTGATCGTGGCCAGCAGCACGCCCAGCGTGGTGTTGGACAACGCGACCCACTTGTAGTGCGGATGGTCGCGGTCGTAGCGCCGCCGGCGACCGGTGGTGGCCGCGTCGCCGGGATCGGGCATAACGGAGTCGCACCCCGCTCGCTCGATCTGCGCCGTCATCGCTTCCCACCAGGTGACTCGTCGGAGAATTTCACCGAAAGCACATATGTTAGCTATGCAAAGGATTGATTGCTAATCGTCGCTTCAAGCCGATTCCCGGCCACCGTTGTTTTCGGCGGCCACCGACGTCGCCCGGAGCTGCGCCGGGAAAACCCGCTGCGGCCCCGGAGTACAGGGCGCCGGGCCATCGCCCTACCCACACCGCCGCCTCGGGACTACGGTGGGGGCCGCACGCCAAATCACCGCGGGAGCGCAGCGAGTGCGCTGAGAGGACGGCCGGTGCCGTCGACCGTATGAACCTGACCGGGTAATTCCGGCGTAGGGAGAGGAAGAACATGACCGATCGCGCAGTCGAGCCGACCGTCACCACCGGGCCCATCCCGTACAGCAACAAGGTCTACCGGGAGCTCGACATCCCGGGCGGCTCACCGCTGAAGGTGCCGTTTC
>CAYNJD010000440.1:0-2626 GCA_964397355.1 uncultured Mycobacterium sp.
GCACCACGGCGATCGCGGTGATGGTGCGGATCACGTTTTTGCGATTCATCAGACATCGGCCGGTCTCGGCCCAAATCCTTCCAGTACATGCAGCTGGGCATGTTCAGGCTACCGCCCTCCGGGTCGAAGTCGGCGGGACCGGGCAATCCCTTCTCTACCAGGTCGGGTTGTGCTTTGGTGAGACGATGGCCCACCCCACCCAACCAGCAACCCAACGCCTTGTCGACACCAACGGTGTGACCCTGCAGGTCACCGAAGCGGGCAGGCGCGGCGACCCGGTGGTGTTGCTGGCCCACGGTTTCCCGGAACTGGCCTTTTCGTGGCGGCATCAGATCCCGGCGCTGGCCGATGCCGGCTTTCATGTGCTGGCCCCCGACCAGCGCGGCTACGGCGGCTCGACCCGGCCGGATGAGGTCACGGCCTACGACGTGGCCGCGTTGACCGGCGACCTGGTCGGCCTGCTCGACGACGTCGGCGCGCAGCACGCGGTCTGGGTCGGGCACGACTGGGGCGCGCCGGTGGCGTGGAGCGCGGCCCAGCTGCACCCCGACCGGGTCTCCGGCGTGGTGGGGCTCAGCGTTCCGCCGGTGCCGCGGCCGCAGGTCCCGCCGACGGAGGCGTTCCGCAGCATTTTCGGCGAGAACTTCTTCTACATGCTCTATTTCCAGCAACCCGGCGTCGCCGACGCCGAACTGGGCGCCGACCCGGCGCGCACCATGCGCCGGATGATGGGCGGCCTGCGGCTCCCCGACGCCGATGCGCCGGCGCGGATGGCCGCCCCCGGCCCGATGGGTTTCATCGAGCGGCTGCCCGAGCCGGTCGCGCTGCCGGACTGGATCAGCGCCGACGAACTGGACCACTACATCGCCGAGTTCACCCGCACCGGGTTCACCGGCGGTCTGAACTGGTATCGCAACCTCGACCGGAATTGGGAGATCATGGCGAATCCGGCCTCGGCCACCATCGACGTCCCGGCGTTGTTCGTCGCCGGCACCGCCGATCCGGTGCTGACTTTCACCCGCCGCGACCGGGCCACCGAACTGGTGTCCGGCCCCTACCGGGAAGTGATGATCGACGGTGCGGGCCACTGGCTGCAGCAGGAACGGCCCGGCGAGGTCAACGCGGCGCTGCTGGAGTTCCTGGCCGCCCTGCCGGACGGGCGGGCGTCGTGATGGCCGCGCCGCTGCGCTTCGGGGTCTTCATCACCCCCTTTCACGCGCTGGGGCAATCCCCCACGGTCGCCTTGGAATACGACCTGGAACGGGTCGTCGCCCTGGACCGGCTCGGGTTCGACGAGGCCTGGTTCGGCGAGCACCACTCGGGCGGCTACGAGCTGATCGCCTGCCCGGAGGTGTTCATCGCGGCCGCCGCGGAACGCACCAAGCACATCCGGCTGGGCACCGGTGTGGTGTCGCTGCCGTACCACCACCCGCTGATGGTGGCCGACCGCTGGGTGCTGCTGGATCACCTGACCCGCGGCCGGGTGATGTTCGGCGCCGGGCCGGGAGCGCTGCCCACCGACGCCCACATGATGGGCATCGACCCCGTCGAGCAGCGCCGGATGATGCAGGAGTCCCTGGAGGCGATCCTGGCGTTGTTCCGGGCCGAACCCGGCGAATTGGTCACCCGGCATTCGGACTGGTTCACGCTGCGCGACGCCGCACTGCACATCCGGCCCTACACCTGGCCGTACCCGGAGGTCTCGTGCGCGGCGATGATCTCCCCGTCCGGGCCGCGGCTGGCCGGGACGCTGGGGACCTCGCTGCTGTCGCTGTCGATGTCGGTGCCGGGCGGTTTCGCCGCGCTGGAGAACGCCTGGGAGGTGGTCCGAGACCAGGCCGCCAAGGCCGGCCGCGACGAACCGGACCGCGCCGACTGGCGGGTGCTGAGCATCATGCACATCGCCGACACCCGCGAGCAGGCGGTGGCCGACTGCACCTACGGCCTGCAGGACTTCGCGAACTACTTCGGTGCCGCCGGATTCGTCCCGCTGGCCAGTTCAGTCGAGGGGTCACCGCAGTCGCCGACCGAGTTCGTCGAGGCCTACGCCGCGGCCGGCAGCTGCTGCATCGGCACCCCCGACGACGCGATCGAGCACATCACCGACCTGCTGGAGCGTTCCGGCGGGTTCGGCACGCTGTTGTTCCTGGGGCATGACTGGGCATCACCGGAAGCCACCTATCACAGCTATGAGCTGTTGGCCCGCAAGGTGATTCCGCATTTCAAGGGGCAACTCAGCGCGCCCCGGGCGTCGCACGAATGGGCCAAGGGCATGCGCGACACGCTGTTCGGCCGGGCCGGCGAGGCCATCAAGAACGCCGTCGTCGAACACGCCGCCGAAACCGGTCCGCGGTGATGCGCGCGGCGGTGCTGCGCGGCGGGCGGATGCGCTATCGAGACGACGTGCCCGAGCCGACGCCCGGCCCGGGCCAGGTGCTGGTCGAGGTGACGGCCTGCGGCATCTGCGGATCGGACCTGCACTTCGCCGCCCACGGCGACCAGGTGCTGGCCACCACCAGGGCCATGGCGGGCACCCCCGCGGCGGGCACCGCGGTCGACCTGGGCGCCGATGTCTTCATGGGCCACGAGTTCAGCGCCCGGGTGGTGCAGGCCGGCCCCGACACCG
>CAYNJD010000441.1:0-2621 GCA_964397355.1 uncultured Mycobacterium sp.
TTCAAGAAGTTCAGCCACATCAGCTTCACCGATTGGCAACGCGTGATCGACGTCAACCTCAACGGCGTGTTCCACACCGTCCAGGCGGTGCTGCCCGACATGCTGGCGGCCGGCTGGGGCCGCATCGTCAACATCTCCTCATCCAGTACGCACTCCGGTACTCCTTATATGGCGCACTACGTCGCCGCGAAATCGGCCGTCAACGGACTCACCAAGACACTCGCGCTGGAATACGGGCCCGACGGGATCACCGTCAACGCTGTGCCCCCCGGTTTCATCGACACTCCGATGCTGCGCGCCGCGGCGGACCGCGGCTTCGTCGGCGACATCGAGGACAACATCGCCAAGACCCCGGTGCGTCGCATGGGCAAGCCCGAGGACATCGCGGCGGCGTGTGCATTCCTGGTCTCCGAGGAGGCCGGTTACATCACCGGGCAGATCCTCGGTGTCAACGGCGGTCGGAATACCTGAGTCACACCAACTGGGCAATAAACGAAAGGAGCAGCTGTGGGACGCGTTGCCGGAAAGGTCGCATTCATCACCGGGGCAGCCCGCGGACAGGGCCGCAGTCACGCACTGCGGCTGGCCGAGGAGGGCGCCGACATCATTGCCGTCGACCTGTGCCAGGACATCGAGACGATCGGCTACCCGATGGCCAAGCCGGAGGATCTCGAGGAGACCGCCAAACTGGTCGAGAAGACCGGACGCGGCATCGTCACCGCGCAGGCCGACGTACGCGATGCCGCAGCGCTGAAAACCGCCCTGGAGAACGGTATTGCCGAATTCGGCAAGCTCGACATCGTCGTCGCCCAGGCCGGCGTGGCCGGCATGAAGGGCAACCCGCCGCTGCAGGCCTGGATCGACGTCATCAACACCAACCTGATCGGCACCATCAACGGCATCCAGGTAGCACTGCCGCATCTGGGCGAGGGCGCCTCGATCATCGCCACCTCGTCGGCCGCCGCCTTGATGGACGCCCACCAGAAGGCGAATCCCGGCAACGACCCGGGCGGCATGGCCTACATGACCTCGAAACGCCTTATGGCGCAGTACGTGCACGACCTCGCAACAGAGGTGGCGGTGCGCGGCATCCGCGCCAACGTCATCCACCCGACCAACTGCAACACCGACATGCTGCAGAGCGAGCCGATGTACCGCTCCTTCCGGCCCGACCTGGAGCACCCCACCCGCGCCGACGCCGAACCGGTTTTCTATGTGCAACAAGCGATGAAGGTGCCCTTCATCGAACCCGAGGACATCTCCAACGCGGTGCTCTGGCTCGCGTCCGAGGAGGCCCGGTACGTCACCGGCATGCAGTTGCGAGTCGATGCCGGCGGATATCTCAAGTGGTACGACTACCACGTCTGATCGTAAGTGACCGACGTTCAGCACATTTGATAGGAGCAACATGAAGGTTTGGGTCGACCCTCAGCGCTGTCAGGGCCACGGCCTGTGCAAGATGATCGCGCCGGATTCCTTCGACCTCGACGACGTCGACGGTCACTCCACGGCCGTCAGCGAGAACGTCGTGGCCGGACAAGAGGAAGTTGTGATCGAAGCCATGCGGTCGTGCCCGGAACGGGCGATCTTCGTCGATGGAAAGGACTCCACCGGGCAGGTCGCATCCGGTGCGGGACAGCCTGATTGGACCACGCAGTGAACGAGCAGAAGAAACAGCGCTACTATCACTTCGACCGCCACGCGCCGGAATATCGCGATCGATTCCTCGACATCACCGACGAGATGCAGGCCAAGTGCCCGATGGCCTGGAGCGATACCTACGACGGCCACTGGGTGGCAGCCGGCGCCGCGGAAGTGTTCGAGCTGGCCCGGTGCCCGCACGTCTCGAACGACCACGACATCCACAATGAGCGTCGCGGATACAAAGGCATCTCCATCCCACCGGCGAAGCGCGCCCAGAACCGCGGTGGCGTGCTGGAGATGGACGGCGAAGAGCAGCAGTTCTACCGAGACTTGCTGAACCCGTACATGTCGCCGGCCGCCATCAAACGGTGGATTCCCCTCATCGACGAGATCACCCGTGCCGCGATCAACGAGAAGATCGAGGAAGGCCACATCGACTTCGTCGACGACCTGGCCAACATCGTGCCGGCCGTCTTCACGCTGGCGATCCTCGGCATCCCGCTGAAGAATTGGACGATCTACTGCGAACCGGTGCACGCCGCGGTGTACACCCCCGAAAACGACCCGGACTCGGTGCGCGTCGCCGAGATGCACCGGCAGATGGGGTTGGATCTGGCGAGCAACTACTTCGAGGTCAAACAGAATCCGCGGCCCGGGATCGTCAACGCCCTCACCCAGGCCAAGCGCAACGGCGAACCGATCCCCGACCTCGACGGACTCTCGATGGTGGGTGTGGTGATCGGGGGCGGATTCGACACCACCACCGCGCTTACTGCCCACAGCCTGGAGTGGCTCGCCGAGCACCCGGATGAACGGGAGCGCCTCAGCCGCGAGCGGGAGAAACTGTTCAACCACGCCACCGAGGAGTTCCTGCGCTACTTCACGCCGGCCCCCGGTGACGGGCGCACCTTCTCCGAGGATGTCGAAGTGGCCGGGGTGCAGGTCAAGGAGGGCGAGCGGCTGTGGCTGTCCTGGGC
>CAYNJD010000442.1:0-2615 GCA_964397355.1 uncultured Mycobacterium sp.
CCAGCCGCGCTGGGACTACGGCGGCATGCCGATCCCGATGGACGGCATGCCGATCGTGCTGCGCCCGCTGTAGATCCAGCGCCCCGCGCCACGGCGCACATCACCGGGCCGTCAGCAATCGGTTGGCGCAGGCGATGACCGCTTCCAGCGCCGAACGCCCGGCATCGGGCGCGACGCCCATCGCCCATGCCTCGCCGCTCCCGTTGGAGCCGTGGATGAAGGTGGCCGTCGCAGCACCGCGCCGCAGCTGGTGGAAACCCAGGATCTCCATGGTTATTCCGCGCTCGTGGAGCATCGTGGTGAGCGCGGCCAGCGGGCCCTGCGCCGCGACGGTGCAGGTACCGCTGACGCCGCGGACCGCGATGGTCGCCTGGTAGGTGCGGCCCTGCGGCCCCAGCCGGGCGGCGGGCCGGTCGGCGTCCAGGCAGCACCAGCGGCCCAGCGACAGCGGCCCGGCGGCGCGCCCGTAGGCGGAGACGAAGCCGTCCCAGGACAGCCGCGAGGCCTGGTCGTGCAGCTCGCGTGGAAGTCGAGCACCGAATTGGTCTGCAAAAGATGGTGTTCTCATGTGCCGGTCTGTTTCTGTTCGAAGAGCGACCGATGGGCAATGCCTTCCGACCCGCAACGGGGGTCGGTCTCGGATCAGACCCCGCTGCGGGTGCCGGCTACTACCACGAATTGACGCATGGTCTGACCAGCGTATTGATCACCAGACCGGCGCGCAAGGCAGTTATGCCCGGTCAGTCCAGAATGCGGCGGGCCACGTTGGTGGTCACCAGGTCGAGCAGTTCCTCGCCGCGACCGGCGAGGATGGTCCGGATGGCATACAGCGAGAACCCCTTGGCCTGCTCGGCGGTGATCGCCGGGGGGATCGACAGCTCCTGGCGGGCCGTGACGACGTCTACCACCGCCGGGCCGTCGTAGCCGAACGCATCGGTGAGGGCGGCCTCCAGGTCGGCGGGCTGCTCCACCCGACGCCCGAACATGCCCAGCGCGGCCGCGACGGCGCCGAAATCGGGGTTGTGCAAGTCGGTGCCGAAGTTGACGATGCCGGCGGCCTTCATCTCCAGTTCGACGAAGTTCAGTGACGAGTTGTTGAACACGATGATCTTGACCGGCAACCGGTTCTGCGTCAGCGTGAGTAGCTCGCCGAACAGCATCGCCAGCCCGCCGTCGCCGGCGAAGGCGACGACCTGCCGCTTGCGGTCGACGGTCTGCGCGCCGATAGCGTGCGGCAGCGCGCAGGCCATGGTGCCGTGGTTGAACGAGCCGATCAGTCTGCGCCGCCCGTTCATGGTCACGTAGCGGGCCGCCCACACCACCGGGGATCCGACATCGACGGTGAACACCGCATCGTCGGCCGCCAATCGATTAGCCACCGCGGCAACGTATTCGGGACGAATCGGGGTCCGGTCCCGGTCGTTGGAGGCCAGCGAGTCCAGCCGCTTGCGGGTCTTGCGGTAGTGGCCCAGCGAGCGTTCCAGGTGGGTGCGATCGTTCTTGCTCGCCAACAACGGCCGCAGCGCGGCGACGGTGTCGGCCACCGAGCCCAGCAGCCCGAGATCGATCGGGGTGCGCCGGCCCAGGTTCCGGCCGCGGATGTCGACCTGGATGATCTGCGCGCGCTCGGGATAGAACTGCTGGTAGGGAAAATCGGTGCCGAGCATCAGCAGCACATCGGCTTCGGCGATCGCCTTGTAACCCGAGGCGAATCCGAGCAGCCCCGTCATGCCGACGTCGTGGGGGTTGTCGTACTCGATGTATTCCTTGCCGCGCAGCGCGTGCACGATCGGGGCCGCCAAGGTGCGCGCCAGTTCGATGACCTGATCGTGCGCACCGGCAACCCCCGCCCCGGCCAGGATGGTGACGTTGGTGGCGGCGTTGAGCATGACCGCCGCCGCGCCCAGCGCACGCTCGTCGGGATGGCACACCGCCCCGGCCGCCGACACCGGTCGTGACCCCCAGGCGGTGTCGGCGACGCGGTGGCTGAAGATCTCCCCCGGTACCACCACGACGGCGACCCCGCTGTCTTCGATCGCGGCACGCATCGCCATCTCCAGGATGCGCGGCGCCTGCTCGGGGGTGCTCACCAATTCGCAGTAGACACTGCACTCGCGAAACAGGTTCTGCGGGTGAGTCTCCTGGAAGTAATCGGAGCCGATCTCGGCCAGCGGGATATGGGCGGCGATCGCGAGCACCGGCACCCGGCTGCGCTGCGCGTCGAACAGACCGTTGATCAGGTGCAGGTTGCCCGGCCCGCAACTGCCGGCACACACCGCCAGCCCGCCGCTGAGCGCGGCGTCGGCGGCCGCGGCGAAGCCCGCGGTCTCCTCGTGGCGCACCTGCTCCCAGCTGAAGTCGCCGGCCCGCCGGATCGCATCGGTGAAGCCGTTCAGGCTGTCGCCCGGGATCCCGTAGACGCGCTGCACGCCGCTGCGTTTCAGGGCGGTGATGACATGGTCGGCGACGGTTGCCAATTCACATCCTCCTCACCCGCGCGTGCACACCCCCCGCGCAGCAGGAACGCTACTTGATCAGCGGGTCGCGGGGCATCCCCAGGATCCGCTCGGCGATCTGGTTGCGGGTCACCTCCGAGGTGCCGCCGGCGATCGCGA
>CAYNJD010000443.1:0-2615 GCA_964397355.1 uncultured Mycobacterium sp.
CGATGATCGTGGTGATGTCGTTGAGGCCGGGGAAGAATCCGGCGACGTTGAGGTCGCAGACGTAGGCGGTGCCGTACGCGCCCTCCCCGAACGCGCGCGCCAGGCCTTTGAGCATCAGCGGCAGGTTGGCGCCGGTGAACGCCAGCTGCGGTTCGATCCCGGCCATGTGCTTGCTGAACCCGGGCTCCCGGTTGATCATCTCCTCCAGGGATGGGAAGACCTCGTCGGCGATGTTCGACAGCTGCCGCGTCACCTGCGCCAGCGAGCCGACCGAGGACTGCAGTGCGGGACGACGTGAGTCGAGGTCGGCGACGGCGCGCCGGGCCTGGGTCAGCGCGTGGTCCAACTGATCGTTCTGATCGGCGACGGTGCCGGCCACCCTGTTGAGGCTGGTGATGAGATCGGCGAGCATCTCATCGCGCCCGGCCAGTGTCGCGGTCATCGTCGACGCCTGGTCCACCAGCGCGGTGATAGACGCCCGGTCGCCCTGCAGCGACTCCAGCACGCCCCGGGTCAGATCGTCGGCCTGTTTCGGATTCAGCAGGGACATCAGCGGTTTGAACCCGTTGAGCAGGGCACCGACGTCGAAGGAGGGTTCGGTCTGCTCGACGCCGATCACACTGCCGCGGGGCAGTTCTTCGGTGCTCCCGAGCGTGCCCAGCGACAGCCCGAGGTAGCGCTGGCCGATGATGTTCTGGTAGGTCACCGATGCCACGGTGTTGCCGTACAGCTTCTGGTCGCTTTGGACGATGAACGAGACCTTCGCCAGTTTCCCGTCCAGTGCCACCTTCTCCACCCGGCCCACCCGCACTCCGGCCATCCGGACGTCGTCACCCTCGCGCAACCCGTACACGTCGGTGAAGATCGCCGCATACGGTGTCGTCGCCCCGGCCACGTCGCGGCGCAGCGTGGCGTACACCAGCCAGGTCAGCACGGTCGATACGACCATGAAAATGGACAGTCCGATCAAAGGGGCCCTGAAGCCAACTTGCGATTTCACTTGTGGCCACCCGCTTTCCGGTCCGCCGGGACGAATGAGACGGCGTTGCCGCGCGCGACCGGGCCGAGCAGCAGTTGGGTCGCCACCGACGCCGGCTCCCGCTGCCCGGTGATCAGACCGAGCTGGTTGCGCTCGGTCTGGCTGCCGATCGGACCGACGTTGCCGCCGAAGGCGGCGGGCGCAACCGGCGACGGCGGTTGCCACTCCGGCGCGTGCGGCTGCGACGGGATGGGCGGGCCCGGCGGCGGCGGTGGGGCCGGGTCGAGCGGGTCGGCGGTGCTGGGGATCCGTGGGAACGGCCCGGTCCACCACGGCAGCGGCGGGTTGGTGTCCTGCAGGCTGGGATTCGGGTTGATCAGCGGCGGGCCGACAGCGCGCAGCTTCCCGTCGGGACCGATCTCGGTGCCCGGCGGCGGCTCCAGGCCGGCCGGGAAGTTGTAGTTCTGCGGCAGCAGCGTCTCGGGCAGCTCGGGGCGCACCGAGATCATCGGCGCGGTGAAGCAGCTCGGTCCCTTCAACTCGCCGTACTGCGGGCAGTCCGCCCGGGTGTAGGTGTGCATCGGGGTGAAGGACACATTGGTTCGCATGTTCCTGGTGACCAGATCGGGATCGTAGACATGCTCGAAGAACTTGTCGGAGAGCCGATTTACCCGGGTGAAGATCGGCACGAACTTGTCGGCGTTGTTGGCCAACACGCCCAACACCGGGGTGAGGTCGTGGGTGATCGCGATCAGCTGGTCGATGTGGTTGTCGAACGCCTCCCGGGCGACGCCCACGGTGTGCTGTCCGCCGCCGACCAGCGAGGCCAGCTCGGCGCGCTTCTCGGCGAACGCCCGCATCGGCTCGACGGCCTGATGCAGCGCGTCGACCAGGTCGGGTGCGGTGGACTGCAGCCCGTGGGTGGCGTCGAGCAGCGCCGAGACCGTCGACGGGCCGGGCTCGGTGGCGACGATCCCGTTGAGCTGGTCGAGCAGCCGGGACATGTCCGCGCCGGCGCCCAGCAGTTTGACGCGCCGGTTGTCGGTGGCCGCGCCGACGGCGGCCAGGATGCCCAGGCTGTGGTCTTCGCGGCCGCGGCCGGTGGCGGCCAGGATGTCGCGCAGTTTGGAGATGGTGGTCTGGAAGATCACCGTCGAGAGCTCGCTGTTCTCGACGATGTGCGCGCCGTCGCGGATCATCGGGCCGCCGGCCGCGTCGGAGTCCACCAGCTGGATGGACGACACCGCGAACACGTTGGACGGCACCACCCGCGCGGTCACCGAGCCCGGGATGTCCTTGGCGTAGTCGGGTTTGAGGTTGATGTGCACGTAGTTGGGTTTGCCGTAGGCCGCCGGGATCACGTCGGTGACGCTGCCGACCAGCAGCCCGTGGTACTTGACGTCGGACTGCGCCGGTAGCCCGTCACCGACGTTGATCAGGTCGGCGACCACCCGGACATAGGAGTTGAGTACGCCGGTGGACTTGGCCAGCAGGCCCGCGGTCGCCAGCGCGATCACCATCAGAACCGCCAGCCCGGCGCCCAGCAGTTGGGTTTCGGAGGGACCGCGGCCGTCGGTGTCGAGTGAATTGCCCATTCAGCCACCGAACCTCGCGCCGGCGTCGATGCTCCACAACG
>CAYNJD010000444.1:0-2608 GCA_964397355.1 uncultured Mycobacterium sp.
CAGTTCTCCGACCTGGAGATCCAGGCCGCCGAGATCGAGCGGATGCGGACCCTGATGGAGTCCACCCTGGCCCGCCACACCGGCAAGGACCCCGAGGTGATCCGCAAGGACACCGACCGGGACAAGATCCTGACCGCCGAGGAGGCCAAGGAGTACGGGATCATCGACACCGTGCTGGAGTACCGGAAGCTTTCGGCGCAGACCGCCTGATCTGGTCGGTGACTCTGCGCTGAGGGCGGGGTCTACTCGAACTTTTGCGCCGTATCCGCAGAGTCAACGACTGAGGCCAGGTCGCGTATGCCCGCCGGTCCCACCCGGCAGCAGCCGCCGACGATGCGCGCCCCGGCGGCCACCCACCGGCCCGCCAGCGCGGGGGAGTAGTGCGCCGGCCCGGTCCAACGCCGGCGTCGCGCGTCCCAGCCTTCCCCGCTGTTGGGGTAGACGATTACCGGCTTACCGGTGACCTCGCGGGCGATCTCGATGGCCGGCAGCACATCAGCGGGTGCGCAGCAGTTCACCCCGACCGCGACGATCTGCGGCACTCCGGCGGCGACCGCGAACGCGTCGGCCAGTGGTTGCCCGGCGCGGGTCGCCGCACCGTCGACGGTGTAGCTGAGCCAGGCCGGCATGTCTGTGTCGGCTACCAGGCTCACCAGCGCTTCGGCCTCATCGACATCCGGCACCGTCTCCAGCGCCAGCACGTCGGCCTCGGCGCCGGCCAGCACCTCCAGCCGGGGCCGGTGCCAGGCTCGCAGCTCGGCGATCGAAAGCCCGTATCGGCCACGGTATTCCGAGCCGTCGGCGCGTGCGGCGCCGTACGGGCCGACCGAGGCCGCCACGAAGCGCGCGGTGCCCTCGCCGGCGGCGGCGCGGGCCAGCGCCACGCTGCGGCGCAGCAGCACCACCGCGCCACGGCGGTCGATGCCACGGGCGGCGAAACCGTCGAAACTGGCCTGATAGCTGGCGGTGGTCGCGATCACCGCGCCGGCGGCGAAGAAGGCGGCGTGCACGGCGGCGATCCGCCCGGGCGCGTCGAGCAGCAACCGGGCCGACCACAGCGGGTCCGACAGGTCGGCGCCGCGGGCCTCCAGTTCGGTGGCCAGCCCGCCATCAGCGACGAACACGGTATCGTCGGGCACGGCGAACCCCACGTTCGCCACTGTAGGGCTCCTGGGCGGCGGCCGTCTCACAGCCGGGTAACGCCGACGACACGCCGGAGCCACGCCCGCGCGTCACACGCCGGGTGCGGCAACTCGGGCGATATCTTGCTTGGAGCAGACAGGCCCAGAAACGAATACCAACGACGCGATTCGGCCTTATCGGTCGCCTCGCACCGGAATGAGCGGGTAGCGTCGGGGCATACACCGGCCCCCGACGACGGACGGCGAACAGGAAGTAGGTCCTAACGCACTATGGCGCGCATCGGAGACGGCGGTGACTTGCTGAAATGTTCGTTCTGCGGAAAGAGTCAGAAGCAGGTCAAGAAGCTCATCGCGGGCCCCGGCGTCTACATCTGCGATGAGTGCATCGACCTGTGCAACGAGATCATCGAAGAGGAGCTGGCCGACGCCGACGACGTCAAGCTCGACGAGCTGCCCAAGCCCGCTGAGATCCGGGACTTCCTGGAGGGCTACGTCATCGGTCAGGACACGGCCAAGCGCACGTTGGCGGTGGCCGTCTACAACCACTACAAGCGCATCCAGGCCGGCGAGAAGAGCCGTGATTCGCGGTCGGGCGAGCCGGTCGAGCTGACCAAGTCCAACATCTTGATGCTCGGGCCCACCGGCTGCGGCAAGACCTACCTGGCGCAGACGCTGGCCAAAATGCTCAACGTCCCGTTCGCAATAGCGGATGCCACCGCACTCACCGAGGCGGGCTACGTCGGTGAGGACGTCGAGAACATTCTGCTCAAGCTGATTCAGGCCGCCGACTACGACGTCAAGCGCGCCGAGACCGGCATCGTCTACATCGACGAGGTCGACAAGATCGCCCGCAAGAGCGAGAACCCGTCGATCACCCGCGACGTCTCGGGCGAGGGCGTGCAGCAGGCGCTGCTGAAGATCCTGGAGGGCACCCAGGCGTCGGTTCCGCCGCAGGGCGGCCGCAAGCACCCGCACCAGGAGTTCATCCAGATCGACACCACCAACGTGTTGTTCATCGTCGCCGGCGCCTTCGCCGGGCTGGAGAAGATCGTCTCCGATCGGGTTGGCAAGCGCGGCTTGGGTTTTGGTGCCGAGGTCCGCTCCAAGGCGGAGGTCGACACCGTCGACCACTTCGCCGAGGTGATGCCCGAAGACCTGATCAAGTTCGGATTGATCCCGGAGTTCATCGGGCGGCTGCCGGTGGTGGCGTCGGTGACCAACCTGGACATGGAGTCGTTGGTCAAGATCCTGTCGGAGCCGAAGAACGCTCTGGTCAAGCAGTACACCCGGCTGTTCGAGATGGACGGGGTGGAGCTGGAGTTCAGCCAGGACGCGCTGGAGGCGATCGCCGATCAGGCCATCCACCGGGGCACCGGGGCGCGTGGCCTGCGGGCGATCATGGAGGAAGTGCTGCTGCCGGTGATGTACGACATCCCCAGCCGCAACGACGTCGCCAAGGTCGTGGT
>CAYNJD010000445.1:0-2593 GCA_964397355.1 uncultured Mycobacterium sp.
TGCGGCCGCCGAGCGCGTCGTTGTCGTCGTCCCAGGCGTCGCCGAACAGCGAGCGGCGGTAGTCGTAGCGATGGGTGCGGACCGGAACCACCGTGATGCCGGCCAGCACATCGACACCGGGCGCCACCGTGGGCATACCGGACTGCGCGGCCAGCGCGCGGCTGCGGTGGCTCACCGCCGACACCGTCTGCACGGCGACCACGACGGCCAGCAGCGCCACCACGGCCAGCCACAGCAGGGTCTTGCGACTCGGGCTCATGCCTTGTCCAGATATTCGATATCGGTGAACGGCGCCGCCAGCGAGGCCAGCCCGCGGTCGGCGGGATCGGCGTCCCAGGCCGTTGCGCAGAATGCCCGGGCCGCCTCGATCACCTCGCCGTGATCGGCCAGCGACAGCAGTTTCAAGCCTTTTCGCCAGCCGGATTGACTGCGGCCCAACACATCTCCCTCGCCGCGCTCGCGCAGATCCAGGTCGGCCAGCGCGAACCCGTCCAGTGTGCCGGCCACCGCCTGCAGCCGCTTCCCTGCCCGGGAGCCGGGGCCGGCGGCGGTCACCAGCAGACACAGGCTGGCGTGCTCGCCGCGGCCGATCCGCCCGCGCAGCTGGTGCAGCTGGCTGATGCCGAACCGGTCGGCGTCGGCCACCAGCATCACCGTGGCGTTAGGGACGTCGACGCCGACCTCGATCACCGTGGTGCACACCAGTACATCCACCGTCCCGGCCCGGAACGCGGCCATCACCGCGTCCTTCTCGTCGGCTGTCAGCCGGCCGTGCATCAAACCCAGCCGCAGCCCGGCCAGCTCCCCGGTTCGCAGCCGTTCATAGAGTCCCACCGCGGTCTCCGACGGACGTGGGCGGTCTTCGCCTGGCCCCGGGGGCTGTTCGGGCTCGTCGGACTCGTCGATGCGGGGCGCCACCACGTAGGCCTGCCGGCCGGCGGCGACGTCTTCGCGGATGCGCTGCCAGGCGCGCTGCAGCCAGGCCGGTTTGGCCTGCTCGAAGATCACCGAGGAGCTGATCGGCTGGCGGCCGCGGGGCAGCTCGCGCAGCGTCGAGGTCTCCAGGTCGCCGTAGACGGTGAGCGCCACCGTGCGGGGTATCGGGGTCGCCGTCATCACCAGGAGGTGCGGGGTGATTCCGTCGGGTGCTTTGGCGCGCAACTGGTCCCGCTGTTCGACACCGAACCGGTGCTGCTCGTCGACGACCACCATGCCCAGTCGGTGAAACTCCACCGCGTCCTGCAGCAGCGCGTGGGTGCCGATCACGATGCCCGCCGTGCCACCGGTGATCTCGGCGCGGACCTGCTTCTTTGCCGACGCCGACATCGAGCCGGTGAGCAGCGCCACCGCGGTGGCATTGTCGGCACCGCCCAGCTGGCCACCCAGTGCCAGCGGACCCAGCATCTCCCGGATCGACCGAACATGCTGGGCAGCAAGAACTTCCGTCGGAGCGAGCAGCGCGCACTGGTAACCCGCATCAACCATCTGCAACATGGCCAGCAGCGCCAGGACCGTCTTGCCGGAGCCCACTTCGCCCTGCAGCAACCGGTTCATCGGGCGCGAACCGCCGAGCTCGTCCGCCAGCACGCCGAGCACCTCGCGCTGACCGGACGTCAGCTCGAACGGCAATCGTCCCAACAGTTCCGCGACCAAGCCATCGGTGCGCGCCGGCGCCGGCGGGCCGGATTCGGAGAGTTCACTGTGCCGGCGGACGGCCAGTGCCCACTGCAGCCCGACCGCTTCGTCGAAGGTCAACCGGTCGCGGGCATGCTGACGGGCTGTGGGGTTTTCCGACAGGTGGATGTCACGCAGCGCCTGATCTTCGCCGGTCAGGCCGCGCTCGGCCAACAGCGCCTCCGGCAGCGGTTCCGGCACCGGGTCGAGCATCTCGAGAACCTGGCGTACGCAACGGAAAATATCCCAGGTCTGCAGTTTGGTGCTGGCCGGATAGATCGGGTAGCAGCCCCGTTCGAGCTCCGACTGCAGCACTTCACCGCTGATCGCCTGGGAGGCGTCGGCGATGTTGCGCAGCGAGTCGCTGCCGAAGTTGTCCGTGCCCGGCTCGTCGAGGATGAGGAAGTCGGGGTGGGTCAGTTGCAGTTTGCGCTTGAAGTAGCCGACCTCGCCGGACAGCATCACCCGGGTCCCCGGGGTGAGTTTGTATTTCAAGCCGCGCGCATTGAAGAACGTGGCACTGACCTTGTTCGAGCCGCTGCCGAGGGTGATCACCAGGTATTCGTTGGGGCGCCGGCCCGGCTTTGGCTTCATCGGTCTGGACACGGCGGTGGCGATGGTGTCGACCAGGGTGATGTGCTCGCCCTCGATCGCCTGCGCGTCGTCGACACCGCGCTTCGTCGCCCGTTCGACGTAGCTGCGCGGATAGTGCCGCAGCAAGTCGTCGACGGTACGGATACCGAAGACATCGGCAAGTTTCGCGGCGGCATCGGCGCCCACCACGTAGTCCAGCCGATCCTGCAGCGTGGCCATCGCTATTCGACCCCGATCAGCAGCGCGTCACCACGGTGCCCGGTGAAGTAAGTCGCCAGTTCGGTTCCCGGGTGCTGATCGTGCACATGGGCGGCCAGCACGTCGG
>CAYNJD010000446.1:0-2588 GCA_964397355.1 uncultured Mycobacterium sp.
CGTTGGGCCGCTCCGTTATTGCGCGAGGGGGTTCCCCCATGGGCCGCGGCCGGGCTAAGGCGAAGCAGACCAAGGTTGCTCGGGAGCTGAAGTACAGCTCACCGTCGACCGACTTCAGTCAGCTCCAGCGGGAGCTGTCCGGGTCTGACGAATCCAACCACGACGGCGACGACTCGTGGAGCGACGGCGACGACTGGCGTCGCTGACCGCGCAGGCGTGACGCCGGCGGTCAGAACCTCGGGTGCTGCCCGACGAGTTTGGCGCCGGCACCCTTCGTGACGCTCTTCCCCGCCTTGGCTACCGTGCCCAGCGGCCAGCAGTCGACGTGACGGGCGGTCAGGATCGCCAGCGCCCGGTCGGTGTCCTCCGGTGCGACGACGGCGACCATCCCGACGCCGAGGTTGAACGTCTTCTCCATCTCGGCCCGGGTGACCCGACCGCGCTGCGCGATCATCGCGAACACCGGCGCCGGGGTCCAGGTGCCGCGATCCACCTCGGCGACCAGGCCGTCGGGGATCACGCGGGCCAGGTTGCCGGCCAGTCCGCCGCCGGTGACGTGGCAGAAGGTCCGCACCTGCGTTTCGGCGGCCAGCGCCAGACAGTCCTTGGCGTAGATGCGCGTGGGTTCCAGCAGCTCCTCGCCCAAAGTTCGGCCGAACTCCTCGACGTGGCCGGCGAGTTTCATCCGGTCGATGTCGAGCAGCACCGCCCGTGCCAGCGAGTAGCCGTTGGAGTGCAGGCCCGATGAGCCCATCGCGATCAGCACGTCGCCGGGCCGGACCCGCTCGGGCCCCAGCACGTCGTCGGCCTCCACCACGCCGACGCCGGTCGCGGAGATGTCGTAGTGGTCCGGCTCCATCAGGCCCGGATGCTCGGCGGTCTCCCCGCCGAGCAGCGCGCAACCGGCCTGCACACACCCTTCGGCGATGCCGGAGACGATCGCGCTGACCCGTTCGGGAACGGTGCGGCCGACGGCGATGTAATCCTGCAGGAACAGTGGTTCGGCACCGCACACCACCAGGTCGTCGACCACCATCGCGACCAGGTCGATGCCCACGGTGTCGTGCTTGTCCATCGCCTGCGCGATCGCCAGTTTGGTGCCCACGCCGTCGGTGGAGGAAGCCAGCAGCGGCTCACGGTAGTCGTTGCGCAGGGCGAACAGCCCGGCGAAGCCGCCGAGGCCGCCCCGCACCTCCGGCCGGGTGGCCCTGGCGGCCAGCGGTTTGAACAGTTCGACGGCCCGGTCACCGGCATCGATGTCCACACCCGCCGATGCATAGGTGACGCCTTGGGGGCTCGATTGTGCTGCGGGATCCGTCATCGCGGTAAAGGCTACCGTGCTACGGCCCGCGGCGGTCATGCCCTGTTGTGTCGGACTTGGTTGAACGGGACACCGCGGTCGGCGGCGTATTCGCGGGGCAGTCCGAGCATGCGCTCGGCGATGACGTTGCGCGCCATCTCGTTGCTGCCGCCGCCGAGCGCCACGGTTTGGCGGGACAGGTAGCGTTTGCCGACTTTGAGCAGCTGCGCCTCATCGTCGATGACACCGAGCGGGCCGGCGACCTCGGTGGCGGTGTCGACCTCCAGGAAGGTCACGTCGGAGTGGAACAGTCGGATCAAGGTGCCCGCGGCCGGCGGCAGTGCCCCGGTGCGCATGTCGCGCCCGACGTAGTCGACGAGGCTGTCGCGCACCATTCGCCGGGCCAGTACCCGGCCGATCTTGTCCTGGGCCCACGGGTCGTCGACGGTTCCGGTCTGCTCGGCCAGGTCCAGGAAGTCGTGGGCGGCCATTTCGGTGCGTTCGGGTCCGCGCCCGCTGGCGAACTCAGAACCCTGACCGACGGCGCGGCGCTCGTGGAACAGCAGCCGCGACGCCACGTCCCAGCCCTTGTTGACCTCGCCGACGATCGCGTCCTCGCCGAGGCGCAGCCCGTCGAAGAACTCCTCGCAGAACTCGTTGGTGCCGTCGACTTGTTCGATCCGGCGCAGCGTGATTCCGGGTGCGTGGATCGGCGTCAGGAACATGGTCAGCCCGTCGTGCTTGGGCACCGTGGCGTCGGTACGAGCCAGCAGCAGCCCGTAGTCGGCGGCGAAGGCACTGGTGCTCCAGGTCTTGGCCCCGCTGATCAGCCAGCCGTCCCCGTCCCGGTCGGCGCGGGTGATCAGTCCGGCCAGGTCGGACCCGCCGCTGGGCTCCGAGAGCAGCTGGACGAGCACCTCGTCACCGCGCAGTGCGGCGTGGATGTGCCGGCGCTTCTGCTCCTCGCTGCCGGTGTCGAGCAGCGTGGCGCAGCAGATGGTGAAGGTCGGGACGTTGAGGATCAGCGGCATCTCATAGCCGTCGGATTCGGCGTCGAAGGCCTTCTGATAGCGGATGTCGAGGCCGAGGCCGCCGTATTCGCGCGGGAAGCAGATTCCCGCGAATCCGCCGTCGTACAGCCGGCGCTGCAGGTCGCGGGCGCGCTGCCAGGCGCCCTCGTCGTCGCGGCCGTTGCGGGGCGGGTGCTGCGGGTCCAGCCGCGGCATGTTGCCGGCCAGCCAGCTGCGGGCACGGGCGGCGAACTCCTCGACGGTGGGGGGCTGGCTCA
>CAYNJD010000447.1:0-2581 GCA_964397355.1 uncultured Mycobacterium sp.
ACATTCCGCGCAACCACCTGGTGGAGCAGGCGCTGACCGCGGCGATGCGCGGCGATCTGGCGCCGGTGCACACGCTGCTACAGGTGCTCGCCGAGCCGTACCGGCAGCGTGACGGTTTAGAGGCGTACGCCGCGCCGGCGCCGCCGGAGTTCGGGCAGTATCGGACGTTCTGCGGGACGTGAGGCCGACGAGCACCGTCAGCCCGGATTGACCGCGCTCACCACCCAGGTGCGGCCCGGGAACTTCACCACACCGTCGACCCGGTGGCGGCGCAGCTCATCACGCAGCTCGTCGACGACGCCGGCCCAGCCGTCCTCGCCCAGTCGTGCCGCCAGCTCGGTGCGGGCCTGCTGTCCGGTGGAGTTGGCCAGGATCAGCCGCAGCCGCTCCTCGACGCCGTCGCTGCCGTCGATGCCGAAGTCACAGCTCCCCTCGAAGGCCGTCAGCTCGACGTCGCGCCAGCCGGCGTCGGCCAGGATGGCCCGCACCCGCTCGGCGTTGCCGAACGCCAGCGGCCCGGGGGCGTCGGGATCGGCTGCGGCAGGAGGTGATTCGAGTCGATCCGCCAGAATATCGACGCCGAGGCTGAACATCGGGTTGTCGCCCTCGCGCCAGCACACGAACGCCAGCCGGGCACCCGGTGCCGCGGCGTCGCGGATGTTGGCGAACGCGGCCACCGGGTCGTCGAAGAACATCACCCCGAACCGCGAGATGATCCGGTCGACGGGCCCGCCGGCGGCCGCCTGCAGGTCCAGGGTCTGGGCGTCACCGAGTGCCACGGTGGCCTGCGGCACCCGGGTGCGTGCCGCGGACACCATCGGCTCGGAGATGTCGACGCCGAACGGGACGGCCCCGAGCGCGGCGCAGCGCTGCAGCAGCGTCCCTGCGCCGCAGCCGATGTCGAGCACCCGCGCGCCGGGGCCGATGGCCGCGGCCTGCAGCACCGCGTCGGCGAACGGCGCCAGCACCGCCTCGAAGATCGCCGCGTTGTCCACCCAGTCGAGGCCCTGGGTGGCCCAGGCCTGCTGCTGTTGCTCGTTCGCCATGAGCGTCAGCGTAGGGGCCGTCTAGCCTGTTAGCCGTGGACGGCCAGGCGTTTTACACCCAGACCGGGCCCGGGCTCTTCGACAGCTCACCGCTGACGGCCGGGCCGTGGAGTGCATCGAGCCAGCACGCGGGGCCGCCGTCGGCACTGCTGGCCCGCGAGATCGAGCGGTATCAGCCGCGCGACGGGCACCGGCTGGCACGGGTCAGCATCGACATCCTCGCCCCGGTACCGGTGGCGCCGCTGGCGATCACCGTGGAAGCGATCCGCACCGGCAAACGGGTGCAGCTGCTGCAGGCGACCGCGCAGGCCGACGGGCGCACGGTGCTGATCGGACGGGCCTGGCGGATCGCCGCGGCCTCGGCGGATTTCCCCGTCGACGCGCGCGAACCCGCGCCGGTCGGTGCCGAACCGACCGCGCAGCGCGGGGCGTTTCCCGAGGGCTGGCATGCCGGCGGGTATCTGTCGGCGATCGACTGGTGCTTCGAGGAGGGCGGATTCGCCGCGGACGGTCCGGCGCGGGCCTGGGCGCGTCCAGCGGTGAGGCTCGTCGACGGCGAGCCGATGACGCCGTGGCAGCGGGTGCTGACGGTGGGCGACTCCGGCAGCGGGATCAGCGCGTGCGCCCCGCCGGCGCAGCATCCGGCGATCAACTGCGACTTCGCGGTGGTGCTGCACCGGGATCCGGCCGGGGAGTGGATCGGTATGGATTCGCGCACCATCGTCACCCCCGGGGCCGGGGCGATGACGCAGACGACGGTGTTCGACGCCGCGGGGGCGGCCGGGCTGGCGACGCAGACGCTGGTGGTGTGAGCACGGTGGTCTGACGCCCTATTGGGTGGCCAGTGTCAGCTCCCACGCGTCCAGCCACGGCTTGATCAGCTGCGCCACGGAGTGGGTGTGCGGGCCATCGCAGGTCGGCTCGGAGTAGTCGCCGTTGGACACCGCGGTGAAGATCCCGACCGCCTCGATCGCGCCGTCGGACCGGATCTTGTAAACCGGGCCGCCGGAGTCACCGCACTTGGCGGTGGCGGCGAACCGGATCTTGTTCTCCTCGCTGGCGACCACCGGCCCGCACACCGCGCCGCCGCTGCGGATCCCGAAATGGCAGACGGTGTCCCCGACCTCGACGCGGTCGGCCAGGCCGACCACCGGATGGCCGTCGAGCTCGGAGGTCAGCGGGATCTTCCCGGGGTGATCCAGGTCGATCAGTCCGATGTCGAAGTCGTTCCAGTTGTTGCCGTCGTAGATGGTCTCGGTGAACGTGCCGACGACCGGGAACTTGTAGAGCCCGCCATGGTGGACCGCGACCGCGCCGGGCCCCCCGGGCTTGTTGCAGTGCCCGGCCGACAACAACGCCGGCCGGTCGTCTTTGGTGTGCAC
Organism: uncultured Mycobacterium sp.; assembly: GCA_964397355.1. Classification (GTDB taxonomy): domain Bacteria; phylum Actinomycetota; class Actinomycetes; order Mycobacteriales; family Mycobacteriaceae; genus Mycobacterium. The sequence goes on from CAYNJD010000447.1 coordinate 2,429, forward strand.
CAGAAACCCGGTGGTGCAGCTGATGGCATCCGAGCCGTCGGCGGGGCTGACGTTGATGCCGATTCCGGGCCCGATGACCTCGGCTGTGGGCAGCGGGATCAGCTGCCGCACCGGGTGGGAGCGACTGGCCCACACCGTGGCCACCAGGATCGC
>CAYNJD010000448.1:0-2544 GCA_964397355.1 uncultured Mycobacterium sp.
AACGACAACAAGTTCCCGATCGCGCTGCCGCCGGAGGTCCCGGACTGGCGCACCGCCAAGGCGACCGACCTGGCCCGCCGCGATCAGCCGTAGCGGCGTCCGCGGTGAATACCCGTTGAGCGTCGTCGGCGACATGGTTCCATAGGTAGAACGTGTTTCAGTTACGACGTCAGGGGACGGTGTGCAGCTTTCGTTCGACGACCGCAGCTATCTGATCACCGGGGGCGGCAGCGGCATCGGTGAGGCGGTGGCCGCCGGGCTGGCCGCCGCTGGGGCCGACGTGCTGATCGTCGGCCGGGGCGCCGAGCGGCTGGCCGCGGTGGCCGCCGAGCTCGGGGTGCGTCACCTGGCCGCCGACATCACCGACGAGGACAGCGTGGCTGCCGCCGTCGACGCCGCCGCACAACGTGGCCGGCTGCACGGGGTGGTGCACTGCGCCGGCGGTTCGGAGACCATCGGGCCGATCACCCAGGTCGACTCGGCGGCGTGGCGTCGCACGGTGGATCTCAACGTCAACGGCACCATGCACGTGCTAAAGCACGCCGGGCGGGCGCTGGTGCGCGGTGGTGGCGGCTCGTTCGTCGGGATCTCGTCGATCGCGGCCAGCAACACCCACCGCTGGTTCGGCGCCTACGGCCCGACCAAATCCGCGGTCGACCACCTGCTGATGCTGGCCGCCGACGAGCTGGGAGCGTCCTCGGTGCGCGTCAACGGCATCCGGCCCGGCCTGACCCGCACCGAGCTGGTGGCCCCGATCCTGGACTCGCCGGAACTGTCCGAGGACTACCGGGTCAACACCCCGCTGCCGCGGGTCGGCGAGGTCGACGACATCGCCGGCCTGGCGCTGTTCCTGCTCAGCGACGCCGCGAGCTGGATCACCGGGCAGGTCATCAACGTCGACGGCGGCCAGGGGCTGCGCCGCGGTCCGGACTTTACCGCGATGCTGGAGCCGGCGTTCGGCGCCGACGGACTGCGCGGCGTGGTGGGGAAATAACCTCTTCGGCCAGTTGGCCACGAGATGTTCGGCTACTTAGACAGATATAGTACGGCTAGTCGGACACAGAACACCCGTCTACTTGGACAGTTGAGGGCATAATCGATGGTATGGACGGACCGTCGTCAGAACTCATTCCCAGGCATGCGCTCGCCCTCATCGAGCGGGCCCTGGGTGACACCCGCGTCATCTTGGTCAACGGCGCACGCCAGGCAGGTAAGAGCACGCTCGCCGGCCTGGTGTCCGCGGGGAGCTCCGGTGCGGAATTTCGGAGTCTCGATCAACCGCAGTGGCTCGCCGCGGCGCGCGACGATCCGACCGGTTTCGTCCGACACGATGGGCTGCTCGTGATAGATGAGATACAGCGCGCGCCCGAGCTGTTTCTTGCACTCAAGTACGAGGTCGACGCCGACCCGCGGCCGGGCCGCTACCTGTTGACCGGCTCAGCCAGAATCCTCGGCCTCAAGGACTTGCCGGATGCACTTCCGGGCCGAATGGAAACCATCGAACTGTGGCCGTTCTCCCAGGGGGAGATCGAGCGACGGCGTGATCGGTTCGCCGAGCGGGTCTTCACGGTATGCGACTCCGCGCTTCCGGATCTTCCCGCGATCGATCGCGACGAAATCGCGGCCCGGATCACCCGCGGGGGCTTTCCGGCTGCTGTCGGCAGAACCGACGAGCGTCGTCGTACCCGGCTGCTTGCCGGCTATGTCACAGATCTGATCGCCCGTGACGTTCGTCAGCTCTCCGATATCGGACGTGGTGACGAACTTCGACGAATGCTGCAGCTGGTCGCGGCGCGGACGGGGCAGTTACTGGTCGCATCGCAGCTCGCCAACGACCTGAGTGTCAGTGGGCGGACGGTGCTGCGCTACCTCGAATTGTGTGAGGAGGTCTTTCTGATCAAAAGGGTCCCGGCCTGGTCGTCGAGTCTCGCCAAACGGGCAATCAGTTCGCCGAAGGTGGCGTTCGTCGACTCGGGTGTTGCCGCATACCTATTGGGTCAGAGCCGGCGTCGACTGGGCGAGCTGACCAGCGCGACGATCGGTCCGCTCCTGGAAGGCTTCGTGTTGATGGAGCTTGCGCGACAACTGACTTGGGCCACCGAAGAGATCCGCTTGTACCACTACCGCACGAAGGACGGCATCGAGGTCGACGCGGTCTTGGAGACCAACGACGGCCGAATCGCCGGCGTCGAGGTGAAGGCATCCGCCAGCGTCACCAGCTCGGACTTCCGTGGCCTGCGTTACCTGCAATCGCAGGCCGGCGACAACTTTGCAGCGGGTGTGGTGCTGTACGCCGGCGACACCGCCCTGAGCTTCGGGCCTCGGCTCAAGGCACTGCCCGTCAGTGCACTCTGGCAACTGTAGGACCCCAACGGCACATGTATAGGTGTAACGGCACTTCAAAACGGATTGAGGAGGGTGTGTTGTGGGTGTCTACGCGGTCACCGGGTCGGCATCCGGGATGGGACACCAGGCGGCGGAGAAGCTGGCGGCGGCCGGGCACACCGTGATCGGGGTGGACCTGCGCGACGCCGACGTCATCGC
>CAYNJD010000449.1:0-2530 GCA_964397355.1 uncultured Mycobacterium sp.
GCGTTGGAGCGGGAGTTGGCCCGCCGCCGGTTCGGCTCGCCGGTGCGGCTCGAGGTCGCCGACGACATGACCGAGAACATGCTGGAACTACTGCTGCGCGAACTCGACGTGGACCCCGGCGACGTCATCGAGGTGCCCGGGCTACTGGATCTGTCGTCATTGTGGCAGGTCTACCGGCAGGACCGTCCGGATCTCAAGGACCGCACCTTCGTCCCGGCCACCCACCCGGCATTCGCCGAACGGGAAACCCCCAAAAGCATTTTCGCCACCCTGCGGGAGGGCGACGTGCTGGTGCACCACCCCTACGACTCGTTCTCCACCAGCGTGCAGCGGTTCGTCGAACAGGCCGCCGCCGACCCGGGAGTGCTGGCGATCAAGCAGACGCTGTACCGCACCTCGGGCGATTCACCGATCGTCACCGCGCTGATCGACGCCGCCGAGGCCGGAAAACAGGTGGTGGCGCTGGTCGAGATCAAGGCCCGGTTCGACGAGCAGGCCAACATCAAGTGGGCACGCAAGCTGGAACAGGCCGGCGTGCACGTGGTGTACGGACTGCTGGGGCTCAAGACGCACTGCAAGGTGGCGCTGGTGGTGCGGCGTGAGGGCTCGGCGATCCGGCGCTACTGCCACATCGGCACCGGTAACTACAACAGTAAGACCGCCCGCCTCTACGAGGACATCGGGCTGCTGACCGCCGACCCGGACATCGGCGCCGACCTCACCGACCTGTTCAACTCGCTGACCGGCTATTCGCGGAAGGTGGAGTATCGCAACCTGTTGGTGGCCCCCTATGGGGTGCGGGCCGGGATCGTCGAACGCATCGACCGCGAGATCGCCGCGCACCGCGACGGCGACACGGCGGGCAGGGGCCGGATCCGGCTGAAACTCAATTCACTGGTCGACGAGCAGGTCATCGATGCCCTCTACCGCGCCTCACGGGCCGGAGTGCGGGTCGAGTTGGTGGTGCGCGGGATCTGCGCATTGCGGCCCGGAGTCGAGGGTTTCTCCGAAAACATCGTCGTTCGATCGATTCTGGGCCGTTTCCTGGAACACTCGCGCATCATCGAATGTCGCGCCATCGATGAATATTGGATCGGCAGCGCAGACATGATGCACCGCAATCTGGACCGGCGGGTCGAAGTCATGGTGCAGGTGAAGGACCCGCGGCTGACCGCGCAGCTGGCCGCCGTGTTCGACTCCGCGTTGGATCCGGCCACCCGCTGCTGGGAACTGGGGCCGGACGGCCAGTGGACGGCAGAACCCCACGCCGGGGAGACCGTGCGCGACCACCAGGTGTCGTTGATGGAGCGGCACCGAAATCCCTGACGCTGGCGGAATCGCGGCAACTGCCGTCGTAGCGGCCCGAATTGACCTGCAGGAGTGAAGTGCACACCAAGATCTCGTCGAACGGCTCCGTTCCGGCGGACAGAATCGTCCACGCCGCCGGTGCGGTGCTGTGGCGGAAACGGCGTAAGACCGTCGAGGTGGCACTCATCCACCGGCCCCGTTACGACGACTGGTCACTGCCCAAAGGCAAAGTGGACCCCGGTGAGACCGAACCGCTGACGGCGGTACGCGAAATCCTCGAGGAGACTGGCCAGCACGCGCACCTGGGCCGACGACTGGGATCGGTCAGCTATCCGGTCACCCAGGGCGTCAAGCGGGTGCGGTATTGGACCGCGCGGGCGCACGGCGGTGACTTCGTGCCCAACCGCGAGGTGGACGACCTGGTCTGGCTGCCGGTCGCCGATGCGATGGCCGAACTGCACTACCCCCACGACCGGAAGATATTGCGGCGGTTCGCCAAGGGGCCCGCCGACACCAAGACGGTGTTGATCGTGCGGCACGGCACCGCAGGGCGCCGGTCGCGGTTCTCCGGTGACGACACGCTGCGGCCACTGGACAAGAAGGGTCGCGCACAGGCGGAGGCGCTCACCGGGCAGCTGTTGGCCTTCGGCGCCACCGACGTGTACGCAGCCGACCGGGTGCGCTGTCACCAGACCGTCGAACCGGTGGCCGCCGAACTCGGCGTGATCGTGCACAACGAGCCGACGCTGACCGAAGAGGCCTATGCCCGCAGCCCGAAAAAGGCCCACCGCCGGGTGCTGGAGATCGCCCGGCTGGACGGCACACCGGTTATCTGTACGCAGGGCAAGGTCATTCCCGACCTCATCGGCTGGTGGTGCGCCCGAGACGGCGTCAGCCCGGACAAGTCCCGCAACCGCAAGGGCAGCACCTGGGTGCTGTCGCTGTCCGGCGGCCGGCTGATCGCCGCGGATCACATGGGTAGCCCGCTGGCGACCCAGGTACTGGTGTGAACAACCGAGCGCCGCGGGGGTAAGCCCGCGGCGCTCGGCTATTCGTCGCTACCTGCGGCCTTTTCGGGCCGTGGCCTTGGTGGCCTTGCGGGCCGGAGCCTTCTTGGCCGCGGTCTTCTTGGCCGCGGTCTTCTTGGCGGTGGCCTTGGTTGCGGCCTTGCGGGCCGGAGCCTTCTTGGCCGCGGTCTTCTTGGCGGTCACCTTCTTGGCGG
>CAYNJD010000450.1:0-2529 GCA_964397355.1 uncultured Mycobacterium sp.
CTCGACTCGATCCCGGCGATCTTCGGCCTCACCCAGAACACCTACATCGTGTTCACCGCGACCGCGTTCTCCCTGCTGGGGCTGCGGCAGCTCTACTTCCTGCTCGACGGCCTGCTCGACCGGCTCGTCTACCTGTCCTACGGCCTGTCGGTGATCCTCGGGTTCATCGGTGTGAAGCTGATCATGCACGCCATGTCCGAAGACGGCGTCGGCGGCATCGAGATCGGTACCGGGCCGTCGCTGCTGGTGATCGTCGGCGTGCTGGTGGTCACCGTCGTCGCCTCGCTGCGCAGCCGGCGGGACGCAGCGCGGAGCGAGACCGAGGCCGAGACCGAAGACGAAGCCGACATCGAGACCGAACCGGAACTGGTGTTGCGGTAGTGACCGCTGCGGTCAGACCCGCTCCAGGTAGAAGTAGAAGTACTTGCCCACCCCGTCCTGGAAATCCAGCACGCCCTTGCCGTTCATGATGCCCAGCACGGTGTCGTCGTCGATGCGCTTGAAGTGGTCGTGGGTGGGCTGGCCGTCGTAGACCATGGTGGCCACCACCTCGCCGCGGAACTCCTCGGCCCACAGGCTGGCCTCGCCCTTGCCGAGCTTGACGTTGGAGAACTTGTTGCCGTCCTCGTCGAGGCAGACCAGCGGCTGCACGTCGGTGACCGAGCGGAACGTCTTGCCGAACCAGCGGGCCTTCTCCAGCAGGCCGTTCATCTTGTGGCCGGTCACGAACTCCCCGCCGCGCCACTCGCCGATCATCTGCTCGAGGGTGGCCGGGGGCAGCGTCGCCCAGAACTCGTCGAGCTCGGCGTCGGGGATCTGCCCGGAGCGTTCCTTGAACGCGGTGAACGTCTTGCGTGCCCGATCGTCGGTCATGGCGTTCACCCGGCCTTCTTGACGGCCCGCTTCAGGGCGAACAGCAGCCCGTGCGCCAGCACCGCCGCCACCCCGGGCAGCGGATTGTCGGCGCTGACGGTGTAGCTGATCTCGGTGCCCGACCCGGCCGGGCGCAGCACCACGTCGCCGACGTAGTTGCGGAACGGGATGCCCGAGACGCCCCGGTAGCTCAGCCGCTGATCCGGCTCGAAGGCGATGACCTCTTCGACCATCGGCGTCATCCCCGGCACCGCCTTGATGCGACGCTGCGCGCCGACACCGTTGGGCTCGGGGCTGCCCGGCCGGTCCAGCGTGATCTTGAGACCCGGGGCCCAGGAGGACATGCCCTCGTGGTCGGAGAGCACCGCCCACACCCGGTCCGCGGGCGCGGCGACGGTGGCGGTAGCGGTCGCGTGCATAGAAGTTCCTCCTCAGTGAGCCTGAGCGAACCGTAACAGCGCGTCGTTCTCCTCCGGCGCGCCGATGGTCACCCGGACCCCGTCGTCGCCGTAGGGGCGCACCACGATGCGGGCCGCCGCGGCGTCGGCCACGAAGTCGGCGGTGCGCTGTCCCAGCGGCAGCCAGACGAAGTTGGCCTGCGAATCCGGCAGCTCGTACCCGGCGTCGCGTAGCGCCGCGGTGACCCGCTCCCGCTCGGCGACCACCGCGTCGGTGCGGTCCAGCAGCTCCTCGGCGGCGTCCATCGAGGCGATCCCGGCGACCTGCGCCACCGCCGACACCGTGAACGGCACGTAGACCTTGCCCAGCGCGGTGATGATCTCCGGATCGCCGACCGCATAGCCCAGCCGCAGCCCGGCCAGCCCGTAGGCTTTCGAAAACGTCCGCAGCACAACCACATTCGGGTAGCTGCGGGCCAGTCCCAGGCTGTCGGGCGCCATGCCGTCGCGGATGTACTCCACGTACGCCTCGTCGATGGCGATCAGGATGTGCGGCGGTACGGCCGCCACGAACCGGGCCAGCGCGTCGGGGTGCACGACGGTGGAGGTGGGATTGTTGGGGTTGCACACGAAGATCAGCCGGGTGCGCTCGGTGATGGCGGCCAGCATCGCGTCCAGGTCGTAGGTGTGCTCGCGCAGCGGCACCTGTACCGGCACCGCGCCGGCGGTGCGCACCTGCAGCGGGTAGATCTCGAAGCTGCGCCAGCCGAACACCACCTCGTCGCCGGCGCCGGTGCTGATCTGGATGAGCTGCTGGCACAGGCTCACCGACCCGCAGCCGGCGGCCACGTGCTCCGGGGCGAATCCGACGTGCTCAGCCAGCCGGGCCCGCAGCGCGGCATAGCCGTTGTCGGGGTAGCGGTTGGTGGAGCCCAGCGCGGCTTCGACGGCCTTGACCACGCTGGGCAGCGGGCCCAGCACCGTCTCGTTGCTGGCCAGCTTGATCGATCCCGGGACCGTCTTGCCCTCGACGTAGGCCGGCAGTGCGGCGATCTCCGGGCGCAGTCGGACGGTCACGGACCACAGCATATGTGTGCCGGCGGTAGGCATGGCCCCCGGCGGTTCAGCGAAGGTTTAGCGAGGCTGGAACCGCCGCATGGACCCACCGTTTCGGAGCCCGGGCATTGATCCGGTACCCTCGACAAGTTCGAGGAGGCGTGCCAGAGCGGCCGAATGGGACTCACTGCTAATGAGTTGT
>CAYNJD010000451.1:0-2528 GCA_964397355.1 uncultured Mycobacterium sp.
CGCGCGCGGTGAGCCAGCTGCGCTTCTCGCCGGCGGCGAAGTCGACGTAGGCGTGGGCCCATTGCCGCGGCCAGTGGTCGCACGCCCGGTCGAACCCGGCGGTGCCCAGCCAATCCTGCAGCGCCAGTTCGTGGCTGTCGCGCACCCCCAGCCGTCGCTGCTCGGGGCTATCGACGAAGAAGAGCCCACCGAAGGACCAGAACGCCTGCCCGCCCAGGTTCGCACTGTTCTCCTGGTCGAGGATCAGCACCCGCTGGCCGCGTTCCACCAGTTCGCACGCCGCCACCAGGCCGGCCAGACCCGCCCCGACGATGATCGCGTCGGCATCCGCCTTACCGCTCATGGCGTTCCAGGGTAACGAGTCAGGCACTCAGCCCGGAGGGCACATCGACCGGGGTGACCGGCCAGCGGTAGATCTCCGGCCGGCAGCCGTGGCCCAGCGCGGTGTCCACCGCATCGAGCATGGCCGCGACCACGCCGGGGTCGCTCAGCCGGCGGGCGCCCACCGACAGCCGCACCACACCGCCGCGGCGCGCGATGCGTTCACTGGTCGCGACCACCATCCGGCACCACCATGGCGAGGCCAGAAAGCCGGAGCCGATGCCCAGCACCCGTGCCCGCACAGTGCGGTCGAGCATCAGGTCGGCGATTCCGTGCAAGCCGGCCAAGAGACGAAACCCATTACGCGGCAGCGCTGTCACGGTTCCCGGTGACACCGTCCAGCCCGGCGCCGCGAACAGTCGGGTGCGCAGTCCCAGGTGTTCGAGCACGCGGTCGGCGCCGAGCAGCCGCAGGTTGGCCTCGTGAGCCGGCAAGGTGGCGAACTCACCGCGGCGCTTCTTGGTGGCGGCCTCGTCGAAGCCGTGCAGCACGATGGCCGCCCCGCGGGCGCGCCGCCATCTCAGCCAGTCGGCGGTGCCCGGGTCACGGTCCAATCGGTAGTGCGCACCCAGCCGCGGCGCCACCAGCAGCGACACCGGCACCGCGCGGGTGTCCAGGTGCGCGCAGAACTCCTGGGCATCGGCGCGGCTGCGTGCACCGATCCCGGAGACGGAGACGATCAGCTGTCCGGTCACGCCACCAGTGTGACCAGCGCAGGTGTCCGGCCGGTGACACCGAAGAAGACGTCAGATAGCGCTATGGGTTCGTCCGGCGGCGGCGACTGTGATCGGCGGGGTCGGTGCTGGTGGCAGCGATCGCCCGCAGCCGGGCGAGGTCGCGAGGGTGCAGGTCCGGGGTCTTGGCGAGGGACTCCAGCAGCAGGTCGGCCTGCTCGCGCAGCGCGGGAAGGTGTTCTTGGCGGCCCTGCTCTTCGACGTGCGCAACCAGCATCCGCACCACCCGCAGAATGGTCGCCGCGACCAGCGGCTGGCTGGGCGCGACCTGGCGGAGCTGGTCGAAGCCGTGCGCGATGTACTCCTTGGCGTCAAGCCCCCAGGGCCGCAGCACGATCCGGCCGTCCGGCCCGGCAACCGCGCGCGCCGGCAATGTCACCACCAGCAGCCGGCGCAGCAGGCTGCCCACCCGCAGCGTCGCCTCGACTGCAGTGGTGGGGTCGTTGATCGCCGAGCTCAGCGCACGCAGCCCGATGTCGACCAGCTGGCGGAACGCGAAATCGATGTCTTCCTGCATGGTGCGGCTTCCGCTGACGGCAATGGCCCGGGTCAGCTTGTGCCGCACCCGATCCGGATGGGCCGGCTCCGGCCAGATCGTGACCAGCGGCTGGCCCAGGTGAATGTAGGCGCCGACACGGGTGTCCAGCCGGATCGTGGTGTTCGCCGGGATGGCGGCCAGCAGCCGTTTGGTATCGACCCGGCTGATCCAGCCGTTGCCGGGCGAGGTCAGCCGCAGCGCGTTCGGCGGAGCGTCCATGTCGACGTTGGATACCGGCTCCTCGTCTGCCGCAGCGGCCACGACGGTGTCGATCACCATCGATCCCTCCGCCGCGATCTCGCGCACCACCTGGCCGACCTCGAGCCGATGGGCCAGGTGGTCGACGTGGGCGATGATCGTGACCACCGTGACGATCGTCAGCACCACCGCGACCGTCACCGTCACCGGCGGTGCGGGCACCGGAGAGGAGCCATCCAGATCCGGCAGGCTCAGCACGCAGTACACGAACGTCGCGACCAGCAGGCCGATCACCACCTGGCTGAGCCGGTCTCGGATGAACCAGCGCATCACCCGCGGCGACAACTGCGAGCTGGCCAGCTGCAGGCTCACGATGGTCAGCGAGAAGATGACCCCGGCGGTGGTGATCGTCGCACCGGCGATGGTGGACAGCAGCGTGGTGGCCACGCCGCTGTCCATCTTCAGCAGCAGCCGCGGCGACGGACCGATCCGGTGGTCTACCGCGCGGCAGACGACGGCCAGAATCATGCCACCGAACACGATCAGCAGCGGCAGCAGAAACAGGCTCTCCCGGAACCGGTATGCCAGCGCCAGCGCTCTCACACTCGGGAAGCGCTGAGATCGGGTGCGCATCAGCGCGGCAGTACGGCCTCGATGGCGGCGATCACCTCGGGTGC
>CAYNJD010000452.1:0-2513 GCA_964397355.1 uncultured Mycobacterium sp.
TGGTGCTCGTCCGGATCAGCGAGGTGTTCTCGTGCGAGGAGAACACCTCGTCGTGTAGCGAAACCTCCCGAACGTCGGCGTGTTTCGTGACGACCCAATAGCCCTCGTCGGGGTAGCCCGAGGCGCCGAACGGCTGGGCGTTCCACCAGATCGGTTCCGTCTTGCGCAGCAGGGCGAACTCCTCGTGGGGGATCCGCTCGGCGATCAGGGCGGGGTCGGTGAAGTCGAATCCCTCGGGCAGCAGGGGCGGTGTCTGGGTCATGGTGTTGCCTCTCGGTCGATCAGCGGTTGCCACGCATCTCCGGAGCTGTTGAGGTACCCGCCCGACGGGGCGGTGAAGTGCGATCCGAGCAGCAGCGCCCGCTCGTCGGCGACGCGGCGCAGCAACCGGGACCGGCTGGCGCGGGCCGCGGCGGGGTCCGCGTCGGGCAGCGCGGAGATCTCCGGGTGGCAGATCTGGACGGGGTGGTGCACCACGTCGCCGCTGATGTAGGCCACGGCACCGGCGGACTCGATGCGCACCGACACGTGGCCCGGGGTGTGGCCGGCGGTCGGCACGAGCCCGATGTCGTCGTTCACACGATGATCGGGGGCGATCAGGCGTAGCTTGCCGTGGTCTTTTAGTGGCGCGATGCATTCCGACGGCGCCCGGTCCTCATCGCCGGCCTCACGCCAGTGTTCGTGCTCGGCGGCGGTGATCAGGTACTCGGCATTGGGAAACGCCGGCACCCGACGCCCCGCCTGCTCGACGGTATTGCCGCCGACGTGATCACGGTGCAGATGCGTGCACACCACCGTCGAGATGTCGTGGGGCCGAATGCCCGTGGCGGTCAGCGATTCCTCGAAGCGGTCCGGGATGTTCCGGGAGCGCAGGAATTCTTCACCGAAGCAGGTGTCGACGAGCACGCGGGATGTGGCGGACTCGATCAGGAAGGACTGGATCGCCATCAGGATGTTGCCCGACGCATCGGCATAGTCCGGCACCAGATTTTCCGGTAGTCGGGCGGGCGCCCCGTCGAACAGCCGCGCCGGCGGAATCGGGATGACCGCCTGCAGCACCGCGTGGATCCGCACTTCGCCGACAGTCCAGTGCTGCACGCCCGTGGTCCCCTTCTTCGCACGGCGATCGTATGACACAAATCATTTGGATACAACGGTCGATCAGGCCCGGTGAAGTGCGGTTGATCTGGCACACTCGACCCGTGACAGCACCTACCGTCCGGTTCCGGCGGCTCGCCGAACAGGTGGCCGACGAGCTCCGCCGTCGTATCCTCGCCGGCGAGCTCACCGACGATCACGTGCTGCCCAAAGAGGACGAGCTGCTGGTCGAATTCGCTATCAGCAAGCCGTCGCTGCGGGAGGCGATGCGGATCCTCGAGGCCGAGGGGCTGCTCACCGTGCGCCGCGGCAAACACGGTGGCGCGGTGATCCATCGGCCGACACCAGCAAATGTCGCTTACACGATGGGCCTGGTGCTGGGCTCCCAGCAGGTGAGTCTGGCCGATGTCGGAACCGCGCTGCTGCAGGTCGAACCGGCGTGCGCGGCGCTGTGCGCGCAGCGGCCGGATCGCAAGAGCACGGTTGTGCCGATACTGCGCCGCCTGCATGAGGAATCAGTGGCCTCCGTCGACGACTTGCAGCTAGCCACCTCGGCCAGCAGGCGCTACCACGAAGCGCTCGTCACGCACTGCGGCAACACCACCATGCTCGTCATGGCGGGTGCGTTGGAAACGCTGTGGTCGGCTCACGAGCAAAGCTGGTCGAGCCAGGTCACCGATCACTCGACGGTGCCGGTGTCCGAACGTCGCGCTGTTCTGGAGGACCACCGTCAGGTGATCGACGCCATCGATGTCGGTGACGCCCAGCGGGCTCGCGACCTCGCGGCGTCACACCTGCTGCACGCCCAGCACTACCCCGGGCGGTCGGGCACCGTCGATCCCGCGATGGTCCGCCCGGGCCGGTTCCCCATGTGATGTCAGTCCGACCGCCCAGCGCCGATTGACGACATGCCTTATTTCCATATGATTTGTTCATGTCAGAGTCGGTCGACGTCCGCCGTCCCGGTGGTGCGGCGGTGTGGACGCCGTCGGTTGTCCCGCCGATCGGGGTGCGGTTGAGCGACGCCCAGGCGCTCGCGGTGGCGTTCCGCCACCTGGCCGACATCGGCTTCGCCGAGAACATGGCCGGCCACATCACCTGGCAACCCGACGGCCAGACCGAGATGCTGGTCAACCCGTGGGGACTGTGGTGGGCCGAACTCACCGCCTCCGACATCTGCACCGTCGACCGCGACGCCCGGGTGATCCGGGGCCGCTGGGATGTCACCCCGGCCATTCACATCCACACCGAGCTGCACCGTGCCCGCCCCGACGCGCGGGTGGTGATCCACAACCATCCCTACTACGTGAGCCTGCTGGCGTCGCTGCAGACGCTGCCCGAACTGGTTCACCAGACCGGCTCGCTGTTCCTCGACGACTTGTGCTTCGTCGACAGCTACGACGGTGAGATCGACA
>CAYNJD010000453.1:0-2496 GCA_964397355.1 uncultured Mycobacterium sp.
CAGGACGCCGCGCACCCCGAGGCCAACATCATCTTCGGCACCGTGATCGACGACTCGCTCGGCGACGAGGTCCGGGTGACGGTCATCGCGGCGGGCTTCGACTCGGCCGGTTCGGGCCGCAAGCCGGTCACCGGCACGTCCGGGCAGGCCCGGCACGCGATGGCCCCCGGCCAGGCCGGCAAGGTCACCTCGTCGCTGTTCGATCCGGTCGACGCGGTCAGTGTTCCGGCTCCCACCAATGGCGCGACGGTCAGCGTCGGCGGCGGCCGTGACGAGGGCGATGACGATGACGACGTCGACGTTCCGCCCTTCATGCGCCATTAGTTCCCGGATCTCACGGCGGTGAGCTTTCGTGTCCGGCGGGTGACGACCACCCGGGCCGGGGGCGTGTCGGCGGCCCCGTTCGACAGCTTCAACCTCGGTGACCACGTCGGCGACGATCCGGCGGCGGTGGCGGCCAACCGGGCTCGGCTGGCCTCGGCCACCGGGCTCGGCCCCGACCGGCTGGTGTGGATGAATCAGGTGCACGGCGATCGCGTGGCGGTCGTCGACGGGCCGCGTGACAGCCCCATCGATCAGACCGACGCGCTGATCACGACGGTTCCCCGGCTGGCGATGGTGGTGGTCACCGCCGACTGCGTGCCGGTGCTGATGGCCGATGCCCGCGCCGGGGTCGTCGCCGCGGTGCACGCCGGCCGGGTCGGCGCGCAGCACGGCGTGGTCGCCCGCGCCCTGGAGGGGATGCTCGCGGCGGGCGCGCAGGTCGACGACATCTCGGTGTTGCTGGGGCCGGCGGTCAGCGGGCCGAACTATGAGGTGCCCGCCGCGATGGCCGACGAGGTCGAGGCGGCGTTGCCGGGCAGTCGCACCCGCACCGCGGCCGGCACGCCAGGCTTGGACCTGCGAGCCGGAATCGCCCGGCAGTTAAAGGAATTGGGCGTCGAGGCGATCGACACCGACCCGCGCTGCACCGCGGCCGACCCGAATCTGTTCAGCCACCGGCGCGACGGACGCACCGGCCGGCTCGCATCGCTGGTTTGGCTGGAATGAAATCGGTTGCGCCTGTCCGCGTGTCGTTGCGACGCCAAGCCGTCTTGGGCCGTTACCGTCACCGTTATTAGTCACTTCAGTCACACCTTCATCACAGTCATCAGAGAAGGGTCCAAGGATGAGCACACTCCACAAGGTCAAGGCCTACTTCGGGATGGCTCCAATGGAGGACTACGACGACGACTACTACGACGACGGCGATGACCGCGGTTCGTCGCGCGACTACGCGCCGCGCGGGGAGCGGTTCTCCGAGGACGTCTTCGATCGCGTCGCGGGCCGCTACGACGACCGCGACTACGACGACGGCCCGGTCGGCTACCGCGGCGGCTACGACGACGATGTCCGTGAACCGCGGTATCGGGGCCGCGAATTCGACCGGCCGCGCGACTTCGAGCGCTCCCGATTCCCCTCGATGCGTGGTTCGACCCGCGGCGCGCTGGCGATGGACCCGCGCCGGATGGCGATGATGTTCGACGAGAGCAGCCCGCTGTCGAAGATCACCACGCTGCGGCCCAAGGACTACAGCGAGGCCCGCACCATCGGCGAGCGGTTCCGCGACGGCACCCCGGTGATCATGGACCTGGTGTCGATGGACAACGCCGACGCCAAGCGGCTGGTCGACTTCGCGGCGGGTCTCGCCTTCGCGCTGCGCGGCTCGTTCGACAAGGTCGCGACCAAGGTGTTCCTGCTCTCGCCGGCCGACGTCGACGTGTCCCCGGAGGAGCGCCGCCGCATCGCCGAAACCGGCTTCTACGCTTATCGGTAGGCTGGGGCGACAGTCGGGCCGGTCAGCGATGCTGATGCGGGCACACCCTCGTCAGTAAGGTCGCATTCCGTTGGCGCTGTTCTTCACGATTCTCGCTATCGCGCTGTTTGCTTTCTGGCTGTTGTTGATCGCTCGGATCGTCATCGAGTTCATCCGCTCCTTCAGCCGGGACTGGCACCCGACCGGTGCCACCGTGGTGATCCTGGAGCTGATCATGAGCATCACCGATCCGCCGGTGAAGCTGCTGCGGCGCCTGATACCGCAATTGACCATCGGTGCGGTGCGCATCGACCTGTCGATCATGGTGCTGCTGCTGATCGCGTTCATCGGGATGGAACTGGCGATCCAGCACGCCGCCTGAGGCCGGGGGTGACCCGACCCGCCGCGGCGGGCCACCCCGACCGGGTTCAGACCCGGGTCAGTCGCAGTCGCCAGGCTTCCGGGCCGCGCTCCTCGTAGCCGACCGCCAGCCGGCCACCGCTGCGCTCGGCGAGCTGGTGCAGCAGCGGAATCGGGTCGTGTGGGGCCACCAGCAGCATCGACCCGCCCACCGGGACCGCGTCGAAAGCGCCGAACACCGTCGCGTGCCGGATCGCGTGCGGAATCTCGCGCACGTCGAGCTCGGGCATCTCCTCGTCTTCCTCGCCGCAGCCGCAGCCGCCGTGACCGCCGTGTCCGTG
>CAYNJD010000454.1:0-2493 GCA_964397355.1 uncultured Mycobacterium sp.
CGAGCTGCGGGTGCTCGTCTACCTCGTCGAACAGCGCGGCCGCATCGTCAGCAGCGCGCAGATCCTCAACGCGGTGTGGGGATATGAGGCCTACGACCCGAACCTGGTTCAGGTCCACATCAGCGGGCTGCGGCAGAAGCTCGAGGCCCACGGACCGCGGATCCTGCACACCGTGCGCGGGATCGGATACCGGTTACAACTGCAGCGTGGTTCATGAACTCCCCGACCGCGACACCGTCACTGCGTCGCCGGTTGACGTTGATGGTGCTGGCGCTGCTCGCTGTGTTGATGCTGACCATGGGGTTGGTGATCAACACCACCTTGACCGCGCTGGAGAACCGCAGCCTGCAGGAACGGCTGTCGACAGCTACGGCGCGAGCGGATTCCCTGGTGGCACTGGGGATCTCCGATGAACAGTTGGCCGATCAACTCAACGGCGGCATCATCAGCGCGCTGGTCGTCGCCGCCGACGGGACCAGCTACGGCGATCCCGCGATCGAGCCCGACGTGACCACCGGCTCGAAGTTGACGCCGCCGCCGCTGGAGCCCGACGAGACCGCGACAGTACTGGTTCATCCACTCGCCGACGGCCGGCGGGTGATCCTGGTGGCCGACACCACCGAAGCCGCCGAGACGCTGCGCCGGCTGCAGCACCTGATGATCGCAGCCGGGCTGGGCACACTGCTGATCGCGTCGGTTCTGCTGGCCGGGGTGAGCCGGGCCATGCTCGCGCCGCTGGACCGGCTCACCGACCTGGCCCGCGACATCACCACCGGGGACCGCGGCCGGCGCCTGCGTCCCGACCGGCCGAAGACCGAACTCGGCCGCGCGGCAAGCGCTTTCGACGACATGCTCGACGAGCTGGAGGATTCCGAGACACGTGCTCGGCACGCGGCCGAGGCGGCGCAGCGCGCCGAGGCAGCGGTCCGGCGGTTCCTGGCCGACGCCGCGCACGAACTGCGTACCCCGATCGCCGGCATTCAGGCGGCCGCCGAGCAGATCGCCGGCAATATCAGCCCCGACGTCGGCGGGGATGTCGAGCAGGATCCGGTCGACCCCGAAGTGTTACGGCAGCACCGGCGCGCCACGCTGCTGCTCACCGAGGCCCGGCGGGCCACCCGGCTGGTCACCGACATGCTCGACTTGAGCTACATCGACGCCGGGCTGCCGCTGGAGCTCAAGGACATCGACCTGATCGGGATCGTCGACACCCAGCTGGACCGGGCGGCGCTGCTGGCCCCACAGCTGCACCTGAGCCGGACCGGCCTGGACATCCTGACCGTGCGGGCGGACCCGACCCGGCTGGCGCAGATCCTGTCGAATCTGCTGGACAACTCCCGCCGCTACACCCCGCCGGGCGGGCGCATCACCGTCGACGTGCGGTGCACCGGGGGAGTCGCCGAAGTGACCGTCACCGATAGCGGCATCGGCATCCGAGCCGAGGACGCCGAGCACATCTTCGACCGGCTGGTGCGCCTCGACAGGGCGCGCGGCCGCGACCACGGTGGCGCCGGGCTCGGTCTGCCGATCGCCCGGGCGCTGGCCGACGCGCACGGCGGTCAGCTGACGTGTGTCCCCCGCGAGGGTGGCGCCTGCTTCCGGTTGCGGCTCCCGGTGATGGCGGCCGAGATCACGGCTGCACGTAGCCCGGCGGATTGACGGTGTCCACCCACAGGTCGACCCCGAGCTCGCCGCCGGGGACGCAGTCATAGACCGACAGGTCGGTGACACCGGACTCCAACAGCACGTCCTCGCAAAGCACCGAGTTGCCGGTGTAGGAGGCCGCCGGCCGGGTCAGCATCGCGTATGCGGCGTCGGCGTAGACCTCGGGAGTGCGGGCCCGGGCCATCGCCTCGTCGCCGCCGAGCAGGTTCTGCACCGCGGCGGTGGCGATCAGGGTGCGCGGCCACAGCGTGTTGGAGGCGATCTGATGCTCGCGCAGCTCTTCGGCCATGCCCAGCGCGCACAGCGTCATCCCGAACTTGGCCATCATGTAGGCGGTGGGCTTGAGCCACTTCGGCTCCAGCCGGATCGGTGGGGACAGCGTGAGGATGTGCGGGTTCTCCCGGCCCATCATGTGCGGGATGCAGGCCTGCGACACCGCATAAGTGCCGCGCACCTCGATGCCGTTCATCAGGTCGAAGCGTTTCAGCGGCACCTCGAGGATCGATCCGAGGTTGATCGCCGAGGCGTTGTTGACGCAGATGTCGATCCCGCCGAACCGTTCGACGGCGGCCGCCACGGCACCGGTCACCGAGTCGCCATCGCGGATGTCGCCCACGATCGGCAGCGCCTGCCCGCCGGCGTCCTCGATCTCGGCCGCGGCGGTGTAGATGGTGCCGGACAACTTGGGGTGCGGTTCGGCGGTCTTGGCGATCAGCGCGATGTTGGCGCCGTCGCGGGCGGCCCGTTTTGCGATGGCCAGTCCGATACCACGGCTGGCGCCGGAGATGAACATGGTCTTGCCGGACAAGGGTGCTGGATTGGGCATGG
>CAYNJD010000455.1:0-2480 GCA_964397355.1 uncultured Mycobacterium sp.
ACAACGAGAACATGGCGATCCCGTGGGTGGCCGCCGAGCGCGGCTACATCGACGGCGTGATCCAGCCGCACGAGACCCGGCTGTTGCTGCGTAAGTCGTTGCGGCTGCTGGTGGACAAGCAGAACACCCGCAAGGTGCAGCGCAAGCACGGTCTGCTGCCGATCTAGCCGACTGGTTCGGAACGAACGGTTGTGTCCGCGGCCGGCCCCGTCCCGGGCCGTGCGTTAAGTTAACACTCAGAATAAACTGCGCTGTGAAGCCGCTGTCGCGTCGGAATATTCATTAAATCCTGGTCACGCCGGATAAGGTCCGACCCGCGAACCTTAATTTGACATAACAGAGTGTGATTGAAATCATCCACTGCGACAGCGGCCCGTCGAATGTGCGGACGTGGGACCCCGACGAGGAAGTCCGGATGTTTGATGCGGTCTCGGCAGCACCCGGTGGTGTGCGGGCTGTCTTGGGTACCGTCGCGCTGACCGTGGGCCTGGGTGCGGTGGCGCCGGTGACGGCAGCGGTGGCGCCCGACCGTGCCGGGGTCGCGCTGGCCGCGGCCGACGGCCTCGCCGATTCCGGTATCGCGCTGATCATGGGGCCCAGCATGATCCCGACGCCCAGCCGGCAGTACGCCGAGACCGTCGACTCGCTGTTCCTGCAGCCCCACGGTTTCGCCGGCGACCTCGAGGTGCTGACCACGCCGGCATCGCCCTACAACCTGGACAGCTCGCTGGCCGAGGGCGCGCAGCTTCTGGTCGAGAAGGTGCAGAGCCTGATCGCCGACGGGCAGGTCGACGCCGAGCACCCGGTGACCGTCTTCGGCTATTCGCAGAGTGCGGCGCTGGCGACGCTGGCGATGCGGCAGCTCGATGAGGCCGGGGTGCCGAGTTCGGCCGTGCACTTCGTGTTGATCGGTGATTCGGCGAACCCCAACGGCGGCCTGCTGGTCGGGTTCGCCAATATGCCGGACATCTCCGACTCCCTGGAGCAGGGCGGCGTCACGCTGGGCAACCCGACGCCGAACGATCTGTATCCCACCGACATCTACACGCTGGAGTACGACGGCTACGCCGACTTCCCGCGCTACCCGATGAACCTGCTGTCCAGCCTGAACGCCGTCATGGGCATGGCCATCCAGCACATCTCCTACCTGGGCCTGACACCCGAGCAGCTCGCGGAAGCCACCCTGCTGGAGACCAGTGCCGACGGCCTGGTCAACTCCTACATGATCCACAGCGAGTACCTTCCGCTGCTGTGGCCGCTGCTGTTCGTCCCGGTGATCGGAAAGCCGCTCTACGACCTGATGGAACCGGACATGCGGATCCTGGTGAATCTGGGCTACGGCAGCATCGATCACGGCTGGAACGACGGCCCGGCCGACATCCCGACGCCGGTGTCGGTGGACGGGCCGGATATGGACTGGGCGGAGGTCTCCGACGCGCTGGCCAGGGGGGCGCAGACCGGCTGGGATGCCTTCGTCGCCGACCTGATGGACCCGGCGACCTACGAGATCCCGGCGCTGGTCGACAATCCCGCCCTGGCCGGTCTGCTGGCGGCCGGGGCCGGCGCGGGCATCGCGGACACCGAGGATCCGTCGGTGTCGGATCTGCTTGCCGGGCTGACGAACATGATGTGGTCCTCGCTGGTCGGCGGCCTCTTCTCGGTCTCGTCCTAGCGCGTCATTCCCGCGGGCGCGCGTGCCGCGGTACGCACATCGCCGCACCAGATGCGCCGAATAGCCGGTCTCGAGCGGGTAAGTGTTGTGTAACACTTCAGCAACATCAGTAACTTTTGCCCCAAAGCAATTATTGTTGCCGCAGGCGATCCCATGTAGGGCAAACCGCCGAGGTTCCAATTGGCCGGGGCCGGAA
Organism: uncultured Mycobacterium sp.; assembly: GCA_964397355.1. Lineage (GTDB taxonomy): Bacteria > Actinomycetota > Actinomycetes > Mycobacteriales > Mycobacteriaceae > Mycobacterium. The sequence continues at coordinate 1,869 of CAYNJD010000455.1, forward strand.
CGTGATTCCCGGCTGCGCGGATCGTCCACAGAACCTCCGGCGGTATGACGAGGGGGCTGGCGTGTGTCTTAACGGCGAGCCGCGATGAGCCTGCTGTTGCCGGCGCCGCGACCGTCGGCGCCCACCCGCGAAAAGCGCCGCAGTGCCGCCGAAGAACGGAACCGCGTGCTGCGCAAGGCCATTACCGCCTCGGCGGTCGGCAATGCGACCGAGTGGTACGACTACGGTGTCTACGCCGTCGTGGCGACCTACCTCACCGGGGCGTTCTTCCCGGGCACGCTGGGCAACCTCGGGACCATGCTCGGCTTCGCGGTCTCCTTCGTGCTGCGACCACTGGGCGGCATGGTCTGGGGTCCGATCGGGGATCGGTTCGGACGCAAATCTGTGCTGGTCGCGACCATCCTGTTGATCGCGGTGGCGACCACCCTGATCGGCATACTGCCCACCTATGCCACCGCGGGCTGGTGGGCGCCCGGTCTGTTGATCGCGCTGCGGGTGGTGCAGGGCTTCTCGACCGGCGGGGAATATGGCGGCGCCGCAACGTTCATGGCCGAAAGCGCGCCCGACGCCAAACGCGGAGCCTACGGCAGTTTCCTGGAATTCGGTGCGGTG
>CAYNJD010000456.1:0-2476 GCA_964397355.1 uncultured Mycobacterium sp.
ACCCGCCGCTGACCGTCGAAGGCGTCAAGGACGTGCTGGATCAGCAGCGCACCGACCGGGTGGCCGCCAGCCTGCGCTACGTCGCCACCTGGAACGCGGCGTTTCTGGCGTCGAAGGACCTCAACGAGGGCATCTCGGCGATGTTCGCCAAGCGCAAGCCCGAGTTCACCGGGGAGTGACGGCCTGGATGCTGCTGCTCGCGGCGATCGGGTTCGAGGTCGCCGGCACGCTGTCGTTGCGGGCGTCCGAGGGGTTCACCAGGTGGGGGTGGGCGGTTCCGGTCGTGGTGGGCTACCTGGCGTCGTTCGTGCTGCTGGCGATGGTGCTGAAGCGGGGCATCCCGGTCGGGGTGGCCTACGGGGTGTGGTCGGGCATCGGGGTGGCCGTCACCGCGGTGCTGGCCCGGTTCTTGTTCGACGATCCGTTCACACTGCTGATGGCCGGCGGCGTGGTGCTGATCGGCGGCGGGGTGTTTCTGCTGGAGTACGGGGCGCACGCGTGAACGTGTCGTTTCCGCAGCCGACGCTGGACGATATCGTCGCCACCCTCGATGTCGACCGGACCGGCGAGCAGGATTTCGTGGCCACCCAGCTCGACAACCCGCACCACCACATCGTCGGCGGGCACATCGCCGGCCAGGCGCTGATGGCCGCCAGCCGCACCGCACCCGGCCGGGTGCCGCACAGCGTGCACGTCTACTACCTGCGGGCCGGTGACGCCCGCCGCCCGGTCGAGCTGCACGTCGACGTGGCCCGCGACGGGGGCACGCTGTCGACACGGCAGATCACCGCCCGCCAGGACGGCCAGATTCTGCTGGAGGCGCTGTCGTCGTTCACCGAAGCGGTCGAGGCGCCCGACTATCAAGAGCCCATTCCCGATGTCCCCGAACCGGATTCACTGCCGCCGTCTGGGCAGCTGCTCGCCGACTACGCCGACGAGCTGGGCGGCTACTGGGTTCAACCGCATCCGTTCGACCGACGCTATGTCGACCCGCCGGCGCGGCTGGCCCTCGATCTGCCCGAACCGCCACCGCGGATCCGGTTGTGGTGGAAGCCATCTGAGCCGGTTCCCGACGACGCGGCGCTGCACAGCGCGCTGCTGACCTACCTGTCCGGCACCACCATGGTCGAGACGGCGCTGGCCAGGCGGCGGGCCACCCAGGCCAGCGCGTTCAACGCGTTGATCGACCATGCGCTGTGGTTCCAGCGGCCGGTAGATCTGTCGGATTGGGTGCTGTCCGACCAGTTCTCGCCCAGCGGAGCCGCCGGGCGGGGGTTGTCCAGCGCCACGATGTACAACCGGGCGGGGCAACTGGTGTGCTTCGCGACCCAGGAACTCTATTTCGGCCGGGGCGCGGCTGCGAGGCGGCGGTAGCGACACCCGGGCTTTCCGCGATGCCGATCGCCGCGAGATCCCCCGTCGGCGCCGGGACTCAGCCGTGGTTGCCGGCGGTTCCGGCCTCCCCGGACGCACCGGTGGCGCCGTCGGTGCCGGCAGTTCCGTCGGCCCCGTCGACCAGGGTGGGGCCGGAGACCTGATACCAGCTGGCGTCCCCGCCGGAACCGGCCGCGCCGCCCTGACCGCCGGCCCCGCCGTCACCACCGGCGCCCGCCGCACCACCTTCACCGCCGACACCGTCCGTGCCGTCGCCGAGCGCGGACCCGGCCGCACCGCCGTCACCGCCGACACCGCCGGTACCGCCGGCCGCACCGTCGCCGCCATCACCGCCGTCACCGCCGTCGCCGCCGCGCACGGTGCCGAATCCCGACGGCACGGTCGCCGGGCCGCCTTCGGCGCCGTTGCCGCCGTTGCCACCGGCCGCCCCGGTACCCCCGGTGCCGCCGGCCCCGCCGACGCCGCCGTTGCCGCCGTTGCCCGAGACGCTGCCGCCGTTGCCACCGGCCCCGCCGGCACCGCCGTGCCCACCGGTGCCGCCGGCCTGCACCCCGTCGCCGCCGTCACCGCCGTCACCGCCATCACCGCCGATCGCCGAGGCACCGGAGATCTCGGCGGTCGCTCCGCCGCCCCAGCCGCCGTCACCGCCGTCGGCGCCCGGGCCACCGTTGCCGCCGTCACCGCCGTCGCCGCCGGTGATCGGGTCGTCGAACGCCGAGCCTGCACCCTTGCCCTGCTGGCCGTTGCCGCCGTTACCGCCGGCCTGACCCGGTGCCGTCCCGGCGTCGCCGTTGTCGGCGTCGGCGCCGTGGTAGGCGGTCCCTTCACCGCCGTCGGCGCCGTCGCCGGCCGGCGGGGCGGTCGGGTTCTGGCCGTCGGCGCCGCGAGCGCCCTGCCCGCCGGCCCCGCCGTCACCGCCGTTGCCGTGTGAGCCGGCGTCGCCGCCGCGCCCGCCGGCGCCGCCGTTCTGCGGGACACCGTCGACGAGGCTGACGCCGTCGCCACCCTTGCCGCCGTTGCCGCCGTTGCCGCCGCCGCCCGCGCCGCCGTCCTCGCCACCGGCCCCGTCGCCCTCGGCGCC
>CAYNJD010000457.1:0-2471 GCA_964397355.1 uncultured Mycobacterium sp.
CGCGGGTCGGCCGACAATGCCGCGCCGACCTCGTTGGCGTTCGAGGTGACGACGTTGAACACCCCGGCCGGGATGTCGGTCTTTTCGGCGACGATCCGGCCCAGCTCGCTCCCAGACCACGGTGTGAGCTGCGCCGGCTTGAGCACCACGGTGTTACCGGCCAGCAACGCCGGCACGGTCTCGGCGATGTTGAGGTACAGCGGCACATTCCACGGTGTGATCGCACCGACCACGCCCTGCGGTTCGTAGTGCAGCTTGCGCCGCGCCGGTCCCAGCGGTGTGTCGTGCAGTCCGGTGTCCACCAGGTATTCGAACCCGCGGGCGTGATCGGCCCAGTGCTTCACCTCCGCGATCGGGGACTCGATCTGGCTGCCGGTGACCGTGACCGGGCATCCCACCTCGGTGATCAGTATGCGGCGCAGCCGTTCCTTGTCGGCCTCCAGCGCGGCGTGCAGCTGCATCAGGCAGTGGTGTCGGAACTCCAGATCGTGGGCCCAGTCGCTGGTGTCGAATGCGCGCCGGGCAGCGCCGACCGCGCGTTCCATGTCGTCGACGGTGCCGTCGGTGGCCGTCCCGGCGACCTGTTCGCTGGCGGGGTGCACGACGTCGAACGTCGCTCCGCTGCTGGTCTCTGCCAACTCGCCGTCGACGAGCATCCGGGCCTCGCCGGCCAACACACCCGAATCATCTTGTACCGCAGTCATCGCAGATCCTTCCGTATGCGCGGTAACGCTACTCTATTAACGTAGAGCGTAGGAAGAGCCGACGCCGGCGACGATCCCCGAAATGAGCGCGTCCAGTTCCGCGGCGCTGCGAATACTGCGGTCACCGCTGGCGAACGCCTGCATCACGCCGCTGATGAACATCATCACCACGTAGGCCTGCCGGTCGGCCAGTGCTCGGTCCGGCTTGTCCTGTAGCCGCAGCACCACGTCGACGATCAGGGCGCGGAACCGGTCACCGTAGCTGCGGAGGGCCTCGTCGAGCAGTGGGTCCCGGCCGGCCTGCAACGCGAGTTCGTAGCGGGCCTTGGTGCGGATCAGCCTCGTGCCGGTCGCCGTGCGCATCACCAGGGTGGCCAGCCCGGACGGTTCGTCCGCGGTGAGTCCGGCCGGCGATTGCGCCCGAGTCGCCGCGATCAGGTCCTTGAGATCCAGCTCGGAGACCCGGACCGCGACCGCCTGCAGCAGTGCCGACCGGGTGCGGAAGTAGAACGACGTGGTTCCATCGGGGACACCGGCTTTGCGGTCCACCTTGAGATGGCTGACCCCCTTGACCCCGTCGTCGGCGAGTAGCCGGATGGCGGTATCGCAGAGCTCGCGCCGGCGTTGATCTGGATTGGGCTTGCGTCGCATGGTGCTGCCGAGTCTAGTCCGCAATGTCTCTACTGTTGTAGAGTCAGCGGCGATATGAAGCTAATATTCAACCTTCCCCACATGCTGCGGCTCAAAGCCATGATGCAACCGTGGGAGGCCGACGTCACCGGAGCCGACCAAACCCGGATGGCCAAGTGCGCCGACGAGTGGGGCTACGACATGATCGCCGTCCCCGAGCACTTCGTGATCCCCACCGAGCACGTGGAACTGTCCGGGCCGCACTATTTCCAGTCGACGGCCGCCCAGGCATATCTCGCCGGTGCGACCAACCGGATCATGCTGAACTCGTGCGTCACCGTGCTGCCACTGCACCAGCCGATCGTGCTCGCCAAGGCGCTCGCCACCGCGGACTGGCTCAGCGGCGGCCGCATGATGGTCACCTTCGGGGTGGGCTGGCTCCAGCGTGAGTTCGAACTACTCGGCGTGCCGTTCGCTGAACGCGGGCGCATCGCCGATGAGTATCTGGCGGCGATCATCGAGTTGTGGACCAGTGAGTCGCCGCGGTTCGAGGGCCGCTATGTCTTTTTCGACGAGGTGGCGTTCGAGCCGAAGCCGGTGCGCAAACCCCATCTGCCGGTCTGGATCGGTGGCGATGCAGATGCGGCGCTACGGCGTGCGGCGAAGTACGCCTCGGGGTGGTGGAGTTTCCTGACGCCGCCGGAGCAGATCGCGCAGCGCGTGGACTTCATCAAGTCCCAGCCGGAATATGACGGGCGTCCCTTCGAGGTGGTGCACGGCATGGCGACCACGCGGGTCGGGGAGGGCCACGTTGCGCGCAACGACCCGAACGCGCGATCAGGGATGAGCGGTCAGCAGATCATCGATCGGCTGAGCTGGCTCGCCGAGCAGGGCGTGACGGTCAGTGCCGTGCCACTGCCCTCGGTGCGCGACGTTGATGAGTACCTCGACTACGCGCAGTGGGTGATCGAGGAGATCAAGCCGAAAGTCCCCTGATCGTAACGGCGCTCAGCCACCACGCGGCGCAACGATATTGGCGACCACCATGCGCAGAAACGGCCGGAACACCGCTTGGTCGTCGAGCAGGCTGTTCAGCGTGACGCCGTCGTTGGCCGCCAGGATGACACGCGCGAGTTC
>CAYNJD010000458.1:0-2469 GCA_964397355.1 uncultured Mycobacterium sp.
CGCGGGCAGGCCACCGCGGTGATCTCGGTGTCGCGGGCGGCGGCGAACGCGTCCTGGTAGGCGTGACTGGTGATGGTCGCCTGCGTCCCGATCACCCCGATGCGGCCGTTGCGGGTGGCCGCCACCGCCCGGCGCACCGCCGGCAGGATCACCTCGACGACCGGCACGTCGTAGCGTTCCCGGGCATCGCGCAGACACGCGGCCGACGCGGTGTTGCAGGCGATCACCAGCGCCTTGACGCCGCGGTCGACCAGATCGTCGCCGATGGCCAGGGCGTGCGCGCGGACCTCGGGGATGGTCAGCGGCCCGTAGGGGCCGTTACCGGTGTCGCCGACGTAGACGATGTCCTCGTCGGGCAGCTGGTCGATGATCGAGCGCGCCACGGTCAGCCCGCCGACGCCCGAGTCGAAGATCCCGATCATGCCGACACCCCGCGACGGCGTGCGCGAGCGTTGCGCTCCGGCCCCGACAACAGGTAGGCGGCCACGACCCCGGCGATCGCCCCGCACAGGTGTCCCTGCCATGACACCCCGCCGCAGACGTTCAGTACCGGAACGGCTCCCCACAGAATCCCGCCGTAGACAAGCAGCACGATAACCCCGACCAGGATCTGCCAGATGCTGCGCGTGAAGAACCCGAACACCACCAGGAAGGCCAGCCAGCCGAAGATCAGCCCGGAGGCGCCGATGTGGTCGGTCGGCCCGCAGGCCGACCCGACGTTGCCGATCAGCCAGGTGCCCAGTCCGCCGCCGACCCACACGATCGCGGTGGCGAGCAGGAACCGGGGCAGCCCGGCCAGCGTCATCAGGAAGCCCAGCACCAGCGCGGGCCCGGTGTTGGCCAGCAGATGCCCCCAGTTGGCGTGCAGCAGCGGCGCGAATAACACGCCCCACAGGCCGTCGATCTCCAACGGCCGGATTCCGTTGCGGTCCAACTGGTGACCGAGGACCTGATCTGCTGCTTCGACGAGGTAGAGCAGCGCGACGAATCCGATGACGGTTGCCCCGCCGGTGCGCCAGCCCGGCTTTTCGTCGGGGCGCGGCGCAGGCGCCCGCCCGGCCGGCGGCCTCATGCCCACAGCTGTCCTTCCAGCGCGTCTTCGGCCTCGTCGAGGGTGCCGGCATAGGCGCCGGTGGACAGATATTTCCAGCCCGCGTCGGCCACCACGAACGCGATGTCGGCGCGGGTGCCGGCCTTGAGCGCCTTGGCGCCCACCCCCAGCGCGGCATGCAGTACCGCGCCGGTGGAGATGCCGGCGAAGATGCCCTCGGCGTCGATCAGCTCCCGGGTGCGCCGCACCGCATCGGCCGACCCGACCGAGAACCGGGTGGTCAGCACCGCCGGATCGTAGAGCTCCGGCACGAACCCCTCGTCGATGTTGCGTAACGCGTAGACCCCCTCGCCGTAGCGGGGCTCAGCGGCCACGATCTGCACGCCGTCGACGTGTTCGCGCAGGTACCTTCCGGTGCCCATCAGGGTTCCGGTAGTGCCCAGCCCGGCGACGAAGTGGGTGATCTCGGGCAGGTCGCGCAACAGTTCCGGGCCGGTACCCAAGTAGTGCGCCTCGGTGTTGGCCGGGTTGCCGTACTGGTAGAGCATCACCCAGTCCGGGTTGTCGGCGGCGAGCTGCTTGGCGGTGGCCACCGCGGTGTTGGATCCTCCCTCGGCCGGTGAGGAGATGATCTGGGCGCCGTAGAGCTCGAGGATCTGGCGCCGCTCGATCGAGGTGTTCTCCGGCATCACGCAGATCATCCGGTAGCCCTTGAGCCGCGCGGCCATCGCCAGTGAGATGCCGGTGTTGCCGCTGGTGGGCTCCAGGATCGTCGCACCGGGCGCCAGCAAGCCGTCGGCCTCGGCCTGCTCGATCATCCGCAGCGCCGGGCGATCCTTGATCGAGCCGGTCGGATTACGGTCCTCGAGTTTCGCCCACAGCCGCACGTGGGGGCCGTCCGGGCCGTCGTCCCAGCGCGGCGACAGCCGCTGCAAGCCGACCAGCGGGGTGTCGCCCAACGCCGCCAGCAGCGACTCATAGCGGCTCACCCGCTATCCCCCGGCCACCGCGGGCAGGATCGTCACCGAGTCGCCGTCGCTGATCTCGGTGTCGAGCCCGCCGGAGAATCGCACGTCCTCGTCGTTGACGTAGATGTTGACGAAGCGGTGCAGTTTGCCGTCATCGAGCAGCCGCCCGGAGATCCCGGCGTAGTTGGCCTCCAGGTCGGAGATCACCGCGGCCAGGGTGGCGCCGTCGGCGGTGACGCGCTTCTCACCGCCGGTGTGCGGCCGCAGGATGGTGGGGATGGAGACGGTGACGCTCATTGTTCAATACTCCTCAACGATGGTGACGGGCTCTTCGGTGACGACGCCGTCGACGATGCGGTAGCTGCGTAGTTCGTGGCGGTCCGGGTCGCGGGTGGACACCAGCACGTAGTGTGCGTCGGGTTCGGCGGCCAGCGCGATGTCGGTGCGGCT
>CAYNJD010000459.1:0-2459 GCA_964397355.1 uncultured Mycobacterium sp.
TCACCAAGGCGTCGCCGTTGTCGAGTGCGACATCGGTGACCGAGCCGACCTTGATCCCCGACAGCGTGACGTCGGCGCCGGTGCTCAGGCCACCGGCTTCGGCGAACCGGGCCTGGTAACGCACGCTGGTGGCCCACTGGATCAACTGCTCGGGCTGCAGCCCGATCGCGACGATGAAGGCCACGACCACAATGCCGATCAGGCCCATCCTGCTCAACTGGCTGCCGCGGTATTTCAGCATCGATCGGTCCCCCGCCGTGCCGGCGCAGCAGCGAGCAGCACGCCGCTCAGTCGGTGTCGCTGCATCGGCCCTCCTCCGCCTTTATCCAGGGGAACACCGCCGTACGGCCCTGGGTGTCGCTGACCCGGATCTGCACGGCGCAGATGTAGTACTGGATGAATCCGCCGTAGGCGCCGAGCCGGATGGCCTTGCGGTAGTTCTCCGGCGCCTTCTGTATCGACATGTCCAGGCCGGCCAGGTCGGCGTTGATCGCGGTGGTCAACCGATCGACCTGAGTGATCGTGTTGGTCAGTGGATCACGGGCGTTGCCGAGCAGGTCAGCCAGCGATGCGGTGCCGCGATCCAGGGCCGTCACCGCGGTCCCTATCGGGTCGCGGTCGGCTGCCAAGCCGGCGACCAGCTTGTTGAGTCGATCGATCGCCCCGGAAAACCGCTTGTCGCCGTTGGACAAGGTGGCCAGCGTGGTGCGCAGTTGGTCGATCAGGGACTCAATAACTTGGTTGTTGTCCGCCAGGGAGTTCGAGAACGACGATGTCCGAGACATCAGTGAGTCGATGGTGCCGCCCTGCCCCTGCATGATCTGGATCAGCGATGCGGTGAGCGAGTTGACGTCCTGTGGGTTCAGTCCGCGGATCACCGGCTTGAGGCCGTTGAGCAGCAGGTCCAAATCCAGTGCGGGCGCGGTCCGCTCCAGCGGGATCTCCGAGCCCACCGGCAACAGCCGGGTCGAGCCGGGCCCGTCCGTCAGTTCCAGGTAGCGGTCGCCGACCAGATTCAAGTAGCGCACCGAGGCCTGAGTGCCGGTGGTGAGCGAAATGTTGCGGTCAGCCTGGAATTTCACCAGCACCGTGCCGTCCGGGCGCAGCGCGACGCGACCGACCGTGCCGACCCGAACTCCGGCGACTCGCACGCTGTCCCCGGCTTTCAGCCGGGAGGCGTCGGAGAAGACCGCCTGGTAGCCCGCCGTCGGTCCGGTCCGGACCTCGGCGAAGATCGCGAATAGAAAGATCGTGGCCAGCACCATCACCGCGGCGTAGACGCCGAATTTGAGCAGGGGACCAAAGGGGCGTGTCATCCGGGCATCCCCACCTGGGCGCTGTTGCGCGGCGGTCCGCCGATCGGCCCGAACAGCGCCTGCTTGAGGCCGTCGGAGTTCAGCAGGATGCCCTGGTTGCCGTATTCGTACGGGTTGGCTCCGACGTCGGCGATCAACGCGGGCACCCGGTATTCGGGCGGTACGTCGGGCAGGCCCAGTTCCGTGCAGTAGGAACGGTCGGAGCGGGCCGCCACCTTCGGTAGGTGGTCGGGGTAGCGGTAGCGTTCCTTGGCCAGGGTGAAGCTGGCGGTGATGATGATGCCGGGGACGTTGAAGGGCGGGGATTTGGCGAACGGCACCAACCCGCCGATCGAACAGCCGAGTTCGTCGTGATACTTGTCCAGCAGTTGTGCGGTCGGCTCCAGCACCCGCGTCAGGTCGGTCAGTCCCTGCCGGTTTTCGCCCAGGACCTCGTTGCCGGTATCGGCCAGGCCGATGGCGCTCAGCAGGAAGGTGTCCAGGCTGTTGCGCTCAGCCACAATGCTTTCACTCATGGTGCTGGTGGCGTTGAGCGCAGCGGTGAGATCGGGCGCCGCGTCGGCGTAAGACCGGAACACCGGCGGCATCGTGGCGGCCTCATGTTCGAGGGTGTCCAGGCTGGGCTCGATCTCTGCCAGTAGCTTGTCGAAGTCGGTGAGCGCCTGACCCAATTTCTGCCCGCGTCCGTTGAACGCCGTCGAGACGGCGCTCAGCGTTTCGTTCAGCTTCTTCGGGTCGATCTTGTCCAACACCCGCACCAGCTGTTGGAACACCGTGTTGATCTCGACGGTGACGTGCTCACCGGCCAGCACCTGACCGGCGTGCAATCTGGTCGCCTCCGGGTCCGGCGGCGCCACCAGCTCGACGGATTTGGCCCCGAACACCGTCGTGGAGGCGATTCGGGCGGTGACGTTCGCCGGGATCAGCCGCAGCTGGTCCGGTTGCATCTCCAGTCGCAGTGCGGCGGTGCCATCCGCCAGCGGCTCGATGGACCCGACCTTGCCCACCTGGACGCCGCGCAGCTTGACCTTGGCGTCGGGATACATCACCAGGCCGGCGCGCTGGGACAGCACCGTGACCGGCACCGTGCGGGTGAAGCTGCCGCGGAACAGCGCGATCGGCAGCGCGACGAGCGCCGCGATC
>CAYNJD010000460.1:0-2424 GCA_964397355.1 uncultured Mycobacterium sp.
GCTGCCGGTCAGGGCAACCCCGGCCAGGGTGGCGGCACTGCCGGCGACGACGGCACCCCCGGTGACCCGGGTCCCGACGGCAACCCCGGCAATCCCGGCAGCTAACCGGCCGATGACGATGAGCGCCGGGTCCGACAAGGCCCGGCGCTCATCGTCGTATGAGGCAGGACGTCGAGTGTGCGATTCAGTCGCCGAAATCGCGATTTTGCGACCTAAAACGCACACTCGAAGCGCAGCTAGCTCACGCCAACGCCCGCAACTCCGCCATAAACCGCAGCGCCTCGCCCGGCTCGCGGGCCAGCGGCCCGGCCAGCAGCGTCGTCACCCCGGCCGAGGCGAACGCGGCAACCCGCTCGGCCACAAAACCCCGCGGCCCGATCAAAGACACCGCACGCACCAACTGGTCGGGCACCGCAGCGATCGCCTCATCTTTGCGCCCGGACAGGTACAGCTCCTGGATGCGGTCGGCCACCTCGCCGAAGCCGTAGCGGGTGGCCAGGTTGTGGTAGAAGTTACGGCCGCGCGCACCCATCCCGCCGATATACAAAGCCAGTTGCGGTTTGGCCCACGCCAGCCGGTCCTCGACGTCGTCGCCGATGGCCAGCGATACCACCGGCATGACATCCAGTGGCCCCAACGACGGATCGCGTCGCGCCGCACCGGCCGCCAAAGCATCACCCCACACCTCGGCGGCGCGTTCGGGGTAGTAGAACACCGGCTGCCAGCCGTCGGCGATCTCGGCGGTCAACTCCACGTTGCGCGGCCCCAACGCGGCGATCGAGATCGGAATCCGCTCCCGCACTGGCTGATTGATCAGCTTCAGCGGCTTGCCGAGCCCGGTGCCACCGGGCAGCGGCAGCTGGTAATGACGGCCGTCATAGCTCACCCGCTCCCGGCGCCACACCGCCCGACAGATCTCCACCACCTCGCGGGTACGCCCCAGCGGGGCGTCGAACGGCACCCCGTGGAAACCCTCTACCACCTGCGGGCCGGAGGTGCCGATGCCCAGCTGGAACCGGCCGTCGGAGACGAAGTCCAGGCCGGCGGCCGTCATCGCCAACAGGGCGGGAGTGCGGGTGTAGATCGGCACCACCCCGGAGACCAGCTCTACCCGCGACGTCTTGGCCGCCAGGTAGCCCAGCTGGCTGACCGCGTCGAACGAGTACGCCTCGGCGACCGCGACCACGTCGATCCCGGTCCGCTCCATCTCGACGACCTGCTCGGCCGCTTCCTTGAACCCGCCCGCGTAGCCCAGCTGGACACCGATCCGCATCAATGACACATACCAGAGCGCGGGTGTTGCTTATCCGGCGGCCGCGGGCCGGTTTCGCCAGTGACTCGGTGAGATGCCGTGGAGCTGGCGGAACAGCCTGGTGAAATATGCCGCATCGGGCACGCCGACCCGCTCGGCCACTTCCGCGATCGAATGGCGGGTGTCGGTCAGCAGCCGACGGGCCGCGGCCATCCGGCGCTCGGTGATCCAGTCCACGACGGTGCGCCCGGTGCTGCGGCGCACCATGGTGGTCAGATAGCCGGGGGAGACCGCAAGCTCACGTGCCACCGCGGCCAGCGACAGTGGCTCGGTGTAGTGCCGGTCGATCGTGGTGAACACCTGATCCAGCAGCGGTTCCCCGCTGTGCCGCAGTTCCTCGACCACGTCGCGGGCAAGCCGGGCGAGCTCGGTCAGCAGCAGGGTCAGGTGGGCCAGCACCGCCTCCCGGTAGCCGGGTTCGCGCTCCTTGAGTTCGGATCGCATCGCATCGAGAGTGGTCTCGAAGATCGGCCGGCGCGCGGCGGGCAGCTCCAGGCGCAGCAGTCCGCCGTCGCGTTCGTGCATGAACAGGCAGAGCAGTGGATGAGACCGCCACGCCAGCCAGGGTGATGTCCCGTCGTCGCCCAGCGCGGTCGGGTCGAAGAACACCGCGACCCCGTCGTCGGTGCTCTCCACCTGGTCCGAGTCGATGGTGGCCCCCATCGCGACGACGTAGACGACCCCGGTCGCCCGGTCGTACCACAGCGCCGGGAAATTGTGAACCTGGCCCTGTGGGGACAGCTTTTCGCGTCCGACCCGGGCCAGGACGACCGGCGGCATGTAGGGATCGTGCGGGTAGTCGTACACCTGCACGCCGCCGCGCTGACGCGTCAACCGTGCTGAGTAGTCCATGGGGGCGACAATAATCCAAATCTCAGAAAAATCGTCCTATTTCACATCTTGAACGTGGTCCACGATGGTGTTGTGGCTGGGAACGCTGCACGTCGAATTCACATCATCGTGGTTCACGCTGGTCAAAAGGACGACCGCGCTGGCCGTGTGGGCGGTGTTGTCGCAGCTCAGATGAACTTTTACTGAGAAAAATCAACCATCGAGTTTCGCAGGAAAGGGTATCGATACATGAGCCGTCATCGCACCAGCCAGGCCGGCCC
>CAYNJD010000461.1:0-2421 GCA_964397355.1 uncultured Mycobacterium sp.
ATCAGCCGTTCGGCCAGTAGCGGGTCGTGGTGGGCGCCGTCGATCAGTGCCAATAGGACCGGCCCGAGCCTCGTCGAGTACAGGCCGCCGACCAGTTTTTCGATCTGGTGTTGCAGGTCAGCCCAGATGTTGCCGGTGTCGGCGAAGTCCGCCGAGTCGCGGGCCGCATCCTGCAGCGCGTCGAGCAGCAGTACGCCTTTGGACGGCCACCAACGGTAGATGGTCTGCTTTCCGGTGCCGGCGCGGCGGGCGATGGCCTCGATGCGAAGCGCGAAGTAGCCGACCTCGGCGCACAGCTCCAGTGCCGCGGTCATGATCGCGCGCTGGGCTTCGGCGCTGCGTCGGTGCGGGTTCGCCACCGGCTGAGTTTATGGGGAGTTTCTGCGAGCCTGCTGCGGAACCGGGTGGGCCCGATCACCTTACTGACCAGTCATGTTACTCGCGGGTATTGACAGGTGTTGGCACTAGACGTAGCGTCTCGCGTCAATGCACAGGTTCTACTTGGAAAAATCTCACACCAGCGGAGGAACACTCACAATGCACACAGCCCTACGTCCCTACGTCACCGCCGGCGCGGTTATCGTCGGTGCCGGCCTGATCGCCGCCACCCCGGTGAGCAACACCCCCCCCTTGATTCCCTAGCTTCTGTTGCCCGCCCGGTCGCGCTGACCGCCGGGCCCAGCGACAACGCCTTCACCGTCGGCGGGCTGACGTTTGACCCCGGCGCCGACGGGTACCAGGACATCGGCGTCTTCACCCAGAACTCGCCGCTGCTGCGGCTGGGCTTCAGCGGCCTCACGGAGAACAACGGCGTGCCCGCGGGCCCGAGCGATGGCTTCACGGTGTATGACAGCAGCGGCAACGACTTGGGCACCGTCTTCGTCTCAGACAATGCGATGAACCTGGCCGGACTCATCAACGGCGCCCAGTTCACCGTGGCCGGGGTCGCCCCGCCCGTCGGCGACATCGAAACCGCGCTCGCCGACAGCGACATCGACTTCTCCAACGCCGGCTTCACCGCCGACGACCTGGCAACCGCGCTCGCGGTCGATAATCCCGCTCGGCTCGACTTCAGCGGCGACATCCGCCCCATCGACGTCACCATTGCGCTCCGGTACACCGACCTCGACCTGTCCGGCAGCGGCATCACCGCCGATCAGATCGCCGGTGTCCTCAACGGCGTCGACGCCCCCGATGACCTGCCGGTCAACGGCACCGTCTACAGCTTCATCAACCTCGGCGGCGGCTTCGCCAACGTCTACGAGGCCATCCCCAACGCCGACGGCACCGCCGCGTCCAGCATCACCGACACCCTGGTGACCCCGTGGGGCAACCTGGATATCCCCACCGACTACGACGCGGTTGCCAACCTGGACGCCGGCGGCCCCCTGGCGAGTCTTGCCGCCGACGGTGCCGGTGTCGGTGACCTCGGCAGCAGCGCCATCACCATCGGTGATTTCACCTTCGACCCCGGCACCGGCGGGTTCGACTCGATTCAGCCGCTGCTCGGGGTAGCCCCGCTGCTGGCGATCGGCGGCGGCCAGATCTATAACACCGGGCTCGGCGGGTTCTTCCACGATTTCGCCACCCAGAGTCTGGCCTCCTATGACGACAGTGGCACCGACCTCGGCACCACCCACACCGGGGTGTACGCCCTCAACCTGCTGGGCATTGAAGGCACCCAACTGACGGTCCGCGGCATCACGCCCACCGCTGACGCCATCGGCAACGCGCTGGCCGACAACAGCGGCATCAGCTTCGCCCCGGGTGCCGATTTCACCGAAGCCGACCTCGCCAACGCGCTGGCCGGCAGCAATATCGACTTCAGCCAACCCGTCACCGCAAACGACATCATCGAGGCCGTCAGGGACACCGACCTCGCCCGGGCCCTCGGCATCATCGGCGGCACCTTCGTCCCGAGCACCGTGCACGACGGCATCACGTTCACTCCCGACGCCGCGGCCGAGGCCATGAACACCGTCGACAGCAGTGACCTGCCGACCGACGGCACCGTCTACAGCGTCACCGACTTCGGCGGCGGCTTCTCCAACGTCTACACCGCCGTCGCCAACGCCGACGCCACCGCCGCGGCCAGCATCCACGACACCTTCGTGACACCGTTCGGCAACGTCGACATCCCCACCAGCTTCGACGCCGTCGGCGATCTGGACCCCGGCGATGCCTTCACCGGTCTGGGCCTGGGCGGCGGTGACCTGGGCAGCGACAACGCCTTCACCCTCGGCGACGTCACGCTCGACCCCGGCTCCGACGGGTTCGACGGAATCTATCCGGTGTTCGGCGTGGCCCCGCTGTTGGCGATCGGCGGCGGCCACGTCCAATTCCTGTTCGACCTGGCGCATCAGCCCCTCGCGGTCTACGAAGACGGTGCCGAGCTCGGCAGCGTCCAGACCGCCGTGCAGA
>CAYNJD010000462.1:0-2417 GCA_964397355.1 uncultured Mycobacterium sp.
CGGGGTGTACCCGGACGGGTAGCGGGTCAGCCCCTCCTGCATGACAGCGGCCACCATGTCGCCGGCCCGGTTGTAGATCTTGCCCTGGGTCAGTGCCCGGCCGGCTCCCGCCGACGGCGACGACTGGTCGTAGAGCAGCCACTCGTCGGCACGGAACGGCCGCATGAACCACATCGCATGATCCAGCGAGGCCACCTGTAGGTGGTCGCGGTCGCCCGCGTGGATCGACCAGGAGGCGCCCAGCAGGGTCAGGTCGCTCATGTAGGCCAGTGCACAGATGTGCAGCACCGGATCGTCGGGCAGCCGGTCGCGATGGCGGAACCACACCTGCTGCTCGGCCACCTTGCCCGGAATGTGCGGCAACTGCTTACGCGGCACCCGGCGCAGTTCCCATTCGGCGAACGCCTTGAAACCCTCGTCGTCGAAGGCTTTCATGGTGGCGATGTCGGGCAGATCCGCCGGGTCGGGCGCTCCCGGCATCTCATCCTGGTGTCCGATGCCGTGTTGGCTGGTCTGAAACGACGCCGACATGTTGAAGATGGTCTCGCCGTGCTGCACCGCGTTGACCCGCCGGGTACAGAACGAGCCGCCGTCACGCACCCGCTCGACCAGAAACACCGTGGGCGCCTTGGCATCTCCGGGCCGAAGGAAGTAGCCGTGCAGCGAGTGCACGCCGAAGCGCGGCGCCACCGTACGCACCGCCGACACCAGCGCCTGACCGGCGACGTGCCCACCGAAGGTGCGCTGATGTTCAGCGGAGAGTGGGCTGAACACGCTCCCGCGGTAGATATTGACCTCGAGTTGCTCGAGATCGAGGATCTCTTCGATCGCCACGAAGACGTTCTACCAGCCGCGCTCGGCGAGCCGGTGCGGTTGCGCGATGTCCTCCACGTTGATGCCGACCATCGCCTCGCCCAGCCCGCGCGACACCCGGGCCAGCACGTCCGGGTCGTCGTGAAAGGTGGTGGCCTTGACGATGGCCGCCGCGCGTGCCGCCGGGTCCCCGGACTTGAAGATGCCGGAACCGACGAATACCCCCTCGGCCCCGAGCTGCATCATCATCGCCGCGTCGGCGGGAGTGGCGATACCACCGGCGGTGAACAGCGTCACCGGCAGCTTGCCGGCCTTCGCCACCTCCGCGACCAGCTCGTAGGGCGCCTGCAGTTCCTTTGCCGCGACGAACAATTCGTCTTGCGAGAGCGACGTCAGCCGGCGGATCTCACCGCCGATGGCCCGCATGTGCGTGGTGGCGTTGGAGACGTCACCGGTGCCGGCCTCGCCCTTGGAGCGGATCATGGCCGCCCCCTCGGTGATCCGGCGCAGCGCCTCACCCAGGTTGGTCGCCCCGCACACGAACGGCACGGTGAACTGCCACTTGTCGATGTGGTGGGTGTAGTCGGCCGGGGTGAGCACTTCGGACTCGTCGATGTAGTCCACCCCGAGGCTTTGCAGGATCTGCGCCTCGACGAAGTGCCCGATGCGGGCCTTGGCCATCACCGGGATGGTGACCGCGGCGATGATGCCCTCGATCATGTCGGGGTCGCTCATCCGCGACACCCCGCCCTGGGCGCGGATGTCGGCGGGCACCCGCTCCAGCGCCATCACCGCGACGGCGCCGGCGCCCTCGGCGATCCGGGCCTGTTCGGGGGTGACGACGTCCATGATGACGCCGCCCTTGAGCATTTCGGCCATGCCGCGCTTGACCCGCGCCGTACCGGTCTGCCCGCCGACGGGGTCTGGGCGCCGCTGCTCCGCATCGCTTCGCTCTGCGTCGTCGCCGGCGCGCGAGCCGTTCTGCGCCGCGCTGTCCACTGAATGCTTCTCCTTGCTCGTGATACTCGCCCAGTGTAGTGGGCGCCCGCCAGCCGATTTTCCGCCTCACTGCGGCGGCGCTGCCCCGCCGGGTGAGGATCGCCGCGCCGCCGCCCGCCGGCCCGATGTTCTCGACGGATTCAGACCTCACCGCCGGGGTCTCTTTATAGGCTCAACTGGTGCTTTTTCGTGGGTGTCCGATGAAGGGATCCTCGCATGACTGCAACGTTCACCGGCGTACCTGAACAACGCGACTGGCAGGCCGTGTTCGGGTCGTGGCGGCTGCTGGTCAACCCGGCAAAGAACGGGGGCTCGTCCTTCGAGCTGATCGTGGGCCTGGCGGCCCCGATCCTGGCCCGCAGCTATCACCAGCTGCGGGCGCATCCCAACGGCCGGCGGCTGTTCGCCGAGAAGCCCGACTTGCTGGCGGTGCTCGGTGACGACGACTATCTGGCATCGCTGCCGGTCGGGTCGCTGGGCCACGCCTACCGGTCGTTTCTGCGCACCAACCGGCTGGACGCCGGCGTGTTCGACGTGGACACCGTGATCCGGCCGATCGCCGAACGCCGTGGCTGGGACGACGACTTCTTCTACATGATGCGGCG
>CAYNJD010000463.1:0-2412 GCA_964397355.1 uncultured Mycobacterium sp.
TGCTGCCCTACGGGCAGTTCCACGACAGCGCCGAGACGTTCCGCTACGACATCGAGCGGCTGTCGGCGTTCTACCGGGTCAGCTACGAGACCATCGCCCACCGGCTGTCCACCCTGCAGCGGCCCTCGATGCGCGGTGTGCCGTTCTCGTTCGTCCGGGTCGACCGGGCGGGCAACATGTCGAAACGGCAGTCCGCCACCGGTTTTCACTTCTCCTCCAGCGGCGGCACCTGTCCGCTGTGGACCGTCTACGAAACGTTCGGCAACCCGGGAAAGATCCTGGTGCAGATCGCCGAGATGCCCGACGGCCGCAAGTACCTGTGGGTGGCGCGCACCGTCGAGCGCCGCGCGTCGCGCTGGGGGCAGCCGGACAAGACGTTCGCGATCGGGCTGGGCTGCGAACTGCGCCACGCCCACCGGCTGGTCTACTCCGAAGGGCTGGATCTGCACGGGGATAACGCCACCCCGATCGGCGCGGGCTGCCGGGTCTGCGAACGCGACAACTGTCCGCAACGGGCGTTCCCTGCGCTGGGCCGCGACCTCGATCTCAACGAACACCGCAGCACGGTGTCGCCATATCTGGTAAAGCAACAGCGGTGAACGCTCGCATCCCCGAAGCCCCCGGCCTGCGCGACCTCGGTATCGCCAACTGGCTGGTCTGCAAAGTCATCGCCGCCCGCCAGCGCGTGCCCCGGGCGCACCTGTTCACCACGCTCGGCCAGCACAAGCGCCTGATGTGGTCCTGGCTGCCGTTCGGCGGTGTGCTGATGCGGGGCGGAAAGCTCTCGACCCGCGACACCGAGTTGGTGATCCTGCGGGTGGGCCACCTGCGTGACAGCCAATACGAATTGCAGCATCACCGCCGGATGGCCACCGCGGCCGGCCTCGACGAGGCCACCCAGGCCCGCATCTTCGAAGGCCCGAGCGCCGAGGGTCTCACCGATCGGCAGCGCGTCATGCTGACCGCGATCGACGAACTGGTGGGCACCCGCACCCTCTCCGACGCCACCTGGGCGGAGCTGTCGGAGCATCTGGATCGTCCCCGGCTGATCGAATTCGTCATGCTGACATCCCAATACGACGCGCTGGCAGCCACCTTGAGCGCACTGCGAGTGCCGCTGGACTTCGACGAGTAGCGCTGCGTGATCGGTACCGTTCGGCTCGACCGCGCCGTCGCGGGGGTGGGCGGGGTGTTGATCGCGGCGCTGACGTTCTGGCCGGACCGGGTCGCGATCGCCGCCGGCGTGGTGGTGCTGATCCTGGCGAATGCGGGCGCGGCGCTGCTGGGGCACCGCTTCGGCGGCCACCGGCTCGCGACGAGTCACCGGGTGCGCTCGACGGCCTTCGTGGTGATCGCCTTCGCGGTGTCACTGCTGTTCTGCCGGTTGGGCCTCGAACTGAATACCTTCATGACCGTTGCGGTTTCGTTGTTCGTCGCGGTGACCACGACCGCAGTGGTGCGGGTGGCGCCGCCGCCGGTCGAGACGGTGCTGATCCCACCGTGGGTTGCGCTGCTGCTGCACGTGGCACCCGAGTTGTCCACCGACGACGCGCTGCGCTGGCTGGCCGCGGTCGTATTCGGCTGCGCCATCGTGCCGTTCATGCTCCGGATGCGCTGGCTGGACCTGCCCGGGGCGTTGTGCGGCGGCCTGATCGCCGGTGTCGCCGTCGGTCTCGGCGGGTGGGCGTGGATCATCCCGGCCGCGGTGTTCTTCTCGCTGACCAGCCTGCTCACCGCGTATCGACGTCCGGTTCGGGCCGCGGGCATGCGCAGCATGAGTCAGGTCGCGGTCAACGCGGGCCTGCCGGTGCTCATCCCGGTGATCGGGTATGCGGTCACCGGCGACCAGGTCTGGTACGCCGTGTCCATCGGCGGGATCGCGGCCGGTATCGCCGACTCGTGGGCGTCGGAGATCGGTCGATTCTCCGGTCGGGACCCGTTGTCACTGCGGACGTTTCGCCGTGTCCCCAAAGGTACCTCCGGCGCGGTCTCCCCGCTGGGCTCTGCGGCGACGGTGTTGGGGGCGTTGCTGGTGGGCGGCTTCGGCGCCCTGTTCGGCGGTCTGGCGATGGTGCCCGTCGGGCTGGTGGCCGGGGTGGTCGGCTCGCTGCTGGACACGTTGATCGGTGCGACCGTGCAGGCCCGGTTCGTCTGCGAATCGTGCGGGTCCACCGTCGAGGACCGGCTGCACTGCGGCGCGCCGACGCGACCGTCCTCTGGTTGGCGGTGGGTCGGCAACGACGCGGTCAACGCCTGTGCCAATGCGGCCGGCATGGCGGTGGGGTTCGGGGTCTTCGCGCTGCTGCCGTAGCCGCGAATCCCCGTGTCTCAGAAGTTGATCATGTGGCCGGTCAGGCCGTGGAAGCACTCCTGCAGCGCCTCGGACATGGTCGGGTGGGTGTGCACGTTGCG
>CAYNJD010000464.1:0-2411 GCA_964397355.1 uncultured Mycobacterium sp.
GGTGCTGGAGTTGCGCGGGCAGGGCCGCTGGGAGCTCAGCCCGGTCGGTTGATTCACTGCTGCTGTTTGATGTAGTCGAAGAAGGAATGGATCTCGGCCGGGATGTGTGCGATCTCCAGGAACGGGACGCCGGCATCGGGCGCCGAGACGTAGGCGAACCGCATGCCGCCGGGCATCACTCCCTCGGCGACCACCTCGGCGCCCTGCGCGGCCGCGTCGTCGCGCATCGCGGTGAAGTCGTCGGCGTCGTCGGCCGTCACGCAGACGTGGTGCAGTCCGGGCCCGCGCTCGCGCAGGAAATCCTGATAGATGCTGCGTCCGCTCACCGGCGCGATCAACTCCAATTGCATGTCGCCGAGGTAGCTCAGCGCGATGTCGGCGACGAAGTCAGCCGGCTCGCCGTGGTAGCTGCAGGTCTCCGGGGCAAAGTGCACACCGGGCATGCGGATCCATTTCCGTACACCCAACAGTGCGGTCAACATCGCCTCGGTGGCCGCCAGATCCGCTGTCACCCAGGCGATCTGGACTGGTGGCCGCGGCGTCGCGGTCATGGCCGGGGGGCCGGCACGCCGACGTCTTCGCGAACCTGCTGAGAGATCGCCGACCATGCCACCGCGGCCGGGTATTCGCCCCACACGCTGTTGAACAATCCGACGATCCGGGCCGGGCCGGGGCCGCGGATCACATACACCGGTCCACCGGAATCACCTTGCTGACTGCGCACACCGTGGTCCATGGTGAACCATCCGTTGTTGACCCGCTCGACGGTTCCGCAGGTCTGTCCGGTGACGATCCCGAAGTGGCAGACCGGTTCCCCGGGAACCACGGCGTCGTCCGGCCCGGCCTGCAGCTGCAGACCGCCGGGCAGGATGTCGTTGCTGTCGACGTCGTCGGCCAGCACGATCGCCTCGTAGTCGGCGATCACCTGATCGGTGTTGACGGTCGCGCCGTTGGGGGTGTTGTCGCGGTAGGTCGCCATGGTGCCGATGATGTTTCCGGCGCGATCGGTGACGGGGCCGCTGCCCCGGCAGTGGCCGGCGGTGAAGGCGATCCGCATCACCGGGTCGACATAGCCCAGTGTGCAGACGTGGGTGTCCTGGTGGATCTCCATCCCGGGAAACACCAGTATCGGATCGGCGCCGGCGGTGCCGGTCGCCGGGCCCGCGGCCGCGACTGCGCCCACCATCGCCAGCACTTGCACAACGCGCCCGAGCACGCCTGACTCCGATCGTCGGGGGCCGGTTCCGGTCCGGCCGGTCCTGTCCGCGGTGATCTCCGGCGCAGCGCGGCGGCCCGGCCCTGTGGGCTTCGGGCCGCCGCGTCTGCTGCAGCGGCGATCAGGGGATCGTCAGCTCCTGACCGGGGTGGATCAGGTCGGGGTTGGCGATACCGCTGGCCTCGGCGATCTGCGGGTACTTGTTGCCGTCACCGTAGAACCGCTCGGCGATGGCGAACAGCGTGTCACCGGAGACCACCGTGTACTTGCGCGCGGCGGGTTCGGCGGGGGCCGCCGGAGCTTCGGGGGCCGCGGGCGCCTCTTCGGCTTTGGGCTCGTCGGCGGGCGGCGGCGGGGCGTCGGTCTCGGTCTTGGTGGACCAGGCGGCGCCGTCGGCGGCATACAGCACCAGGTTGCGGTCGTCCTGCAACACCAGCTTGACGTCCTTCTTGCCCTTGGTGTCGCTGTGCCAGATCGGCTTGTCGGCGGTGTACAGCACGAAGTTGCCGTCGGTCTGCACCTCGGCGCGCACCACGTCCTGGCCGTTGGTCCCGGTCGCCCAGACAGCCTTGCCGCGCGACGCCAGCACCAGGTTGCCGTCGTCCTGCAGCGTCAGTGTGTATGCCCCGTTCTTGGAGGTCAGCGACTCGCCCTTGACGAGCTTCTTTCCTGCGGTGAGCGTGTCTCCCAAGCTCTGTGCCACGTTGTTCCCTTCTCATCGGCACGCCACGGCCGAAAGCGCCGGACGCCGTCGCTTCGATGCGACGTTCGCAAGCCTAATGCGAACACCCCCGGTGCGCTCAGCATTGCTTCAGTGCCGTCGATGCCGGCGCCGACGGTGCCGGCCGCCATCCGGGCGGCCCGAAAATGTATCCCAGCCGGTCACGCCACCGGGTCGCATCACGCACGTCGGCGATGATCGCTCGGTACTCATGTATCTGCAGCGTCACGATGTTGAAGGTGTCGACCTGCTTGGTCAGCCCGTAGTGCGGACGAAACCGCTCGGGGGCGAAGCTGCCGAACATCCGGTCCCAGATGATCAGGATGCCGCCGTAGTTGCGGTCCAGGTACTCCGGGTCCATGCCGTGATGCACCCGGTGGTGCGACGGCGTGTTGAAGACGAACTCGATGGCCCGCGGCAGCTTGTCGATGCGCTCGGTGTGCACCCAGAACTGGTAGATCAGGTTCACCGAGA
>CAYNJD010000465.1:0-2411 GCA_964397355.1 uncultured Mycobacterium sp.
ATGCCCATCCCCATCTCCAGTGCGGCGGCCACCGTGAACGTCTTGAAGATCGACCCGGCGCCGTCGCCGACCAGTGAGAACGGTTGCGGCCGCATGGTTTCGCCGATGTCGCCGTTCAACCCGTAGGTGCGGTTGCTGGCCATCGCCAGCACCGGGTGGGTGTCACTGCCGGGTTTGATCACGCTCATCACGCTGGCGATGCCCTGCACGTTCGGGTTGGCGAAGTTGTCGATCGCCTGCTTGACCGAGCCCTGCACCTCGGGGTCCAGCGTGGTGTGGATCACGTAGCCGCCGCGCGCCACCTGCTCTTTGCTGATGCCCGCCCGCGACAGGTACTCCTGCACGTAGTCGCAGAAGAAGGCCCGGTCGCCGGCGGCGATGCAGCCGCGCGGCAATTCGTTGGGCTGCGGCAGGATGCCCAGTGGCTCCTGCTTGGCCGCCCGCAGCGCGTCGGCTTCGCCGGGCAGGTTCTCGATCATGGTGTCCAGCACCAGGTTCCGCCGTGCCAGCGCACCTTCAGGATTGGTATACGGGTTCAGCGCGCTGGTCGACTGCACCATTCCGGCCAGCAGCGCCGCCTGCTGCCAGTTCAGGTCGGAGGCGTCGACGCCGAAGTAGGTCTGTGCCGCGTCCTGGACGCCGAACGAGTTGTTGCCGAACGACACCAGATTCAGGTAGCGGGTCAGGATCTGCGGCTTGGTGAACGTGCGGTCCAGGGTCAGGGCCATCCGGATCTCGCGCAGCTTGCGGGCAGGGGTGGTCTCGATGGCGGCGCGCTTCTCCGCGTCGGTCTGGGCCAGCACCAGCAGCTGGTAGTTCTTGATGTACTGCTGCTCGAGCGTGGACCCGCCGCGGGTGTCGAGGTCGCCGGAGGCGTAGCCCGCCAGACCGGTCAGCGTGCCCTTCCAGTCCACCCCGCTGTGCTCGGCGAACCGCTTGTCCTCGATCGAGACGATCGCCAGCTTCATGGTGTCGGCGATCTTCTCGCTGGGGACCTCGAAGCGGCGTTGCGAGTACAACCACGCGATCGTGTTGCCCTTGGCGTCGACCATCGTCGTCACCGCCGGCACGTCGCCGTTGACCAGCTGGGCGGACCCGTTGGCCACCACGTCCGAGGCGCGGTTGGACATCAGGCCGATACCGCCGGCCACCGGAAACAGCAGCGCCGCCAGTAGCACCGCGGCGAGCAGGCAACACCCGGCCAGTTTGAACACAGTTGGGCCGGTCGGGGGACGCTCCGACATGGGTTACACAGTAACCACCGGTGTCGGGCGATGCTCGCCGACGACCCCCAACCGGGCCGCACCGCCGGATTCGGGATTCACTGACGGACGTCAGACGATGACGGGCCCGCGCCGCGCGCCGCGGGGCGAACCCGTGAAGATCATGATCGGACTGCACGGTTGTCCCAAAAAAGGGGGCAGCTACCGGTTGCGCAGATGCCACCTGACCACCTAACTTGGACATCGAGTGCGATTCAGGTAACACTGATGACACGATGTGGCGTAGATCGCAATTGATCGACGTTGATGTTGAATAAGTGGCTGCTGGGGGCGGCCGGGACGGAGGATCGTCAGTGTCTGTTACACGGCCAGCGGTTCGCAAGACCAACACACCAGCGCCACCAACCGCCCGAGCCGTCCTGCGCGGAGTGCAGGACGAGGGCCGGATCGCCTGGGTCTCCAAGGCATTGTGCCGAAGCTCCGACCCGGACGAACTGTTCGTTCGCGGTGCCGCGCAGCGCAAGGCTGCCGTGATCTGCCGGCACTGCCCGGTGGTTCTCGAATGCCTGGCCGATGCCCTGGACAACCGGGTCGAGTTCGGCGTCTGGGGCGGCATGACCGAGCGGCAGCGCCGGGCCCTGCTCAAGCAGCACCCCGAGGTGACCTCCTGGCGGGACTACTTCACCGCCCAGCGCAAGCAGCGCAACGCAGGCTGAGCGTTCTCAGCGACTACTTCCCGGTCAACTGGTCGGCGATCGCGCCGAGCGCCTCCAGGTCGGAGACATCGAACGGCAGCGACGGGACCCCGACGATGGGGACGCGCGGGTTGGCCCGGGTGAAGCGCGACAGCAGCCGGACCTCACGCTTGGCGGTGGCGCCCCGTTCGGCGTGAATGTTCAGGGCCGCGACGGTGAGCGCCTTCGCCCCGTCGGACACCGCCTCGGGCTGAGCCTCCCGCAGCGTCTCGATGCCGTCGATGGCGCGCTCGACGGGCAGCGCGCACAGCATCGGATGGGTGCGGTTGAGGACCAGCCCCGCCAGCGGCATGTGCTCGGTGGATAGCCGGTCGACGAAGAACGCCGCCTCGCGCAACGCGTCCGGCTCGGCCGCCGACACCACCACGAACTGGGTGCCGCGGCGCTTGAGCAGCTCATAGGTGCGGTCGGCCTTCTCCCGGAAGCCGCCGAA
>CAYNJD010000466.1:0-2410 GCA_964397355.1 uncultured Mycobacterium sp.
GAACCCGGTGGTCGACTTCGTGGCGCCCAGGGCCGCCGCACTGCTGCCCTACGGGGGGTTCGGCGCCTTCTACTTCCCCGGTGTGATGGGCACCGTCCGCGGTGAGATCCCGTTCCTGGACACCGAGGCCGCCGCGATCAACGGGGTGGCCACCGCACGCGGCTTGGCCCGCCTCTACGGCGCGCTGGCCAACGGCGGGCAGATCGACGGCACCCGGTTCCTGTCCCGCCGGCTGGTCGACGGCTTGACCGGCCGGCGCACCCTGGCAGTGGACCGCACCATCGGCGTGCCGCTGGCCTTTCACCTGGGGTATCACGCGGTGCCGTTCGGTTCGGTGCTGCCCGGCTTCGGTCATGTCGGGCTGGGCGGTTCGCTGGGCTGGGCCGACCCGGCCTCGGGCTTGGCGTTCGGATTCGTGCACAACCGGCTGCTGACCCCGTTCGTGGCGCTGGATCACGCCGGATTCGTCGGGACGGCCGCGCTGATCCGCCGGGGTGTGGCGCGCGGCCGCCGAAACGGAATCGAACCGGTCCCGCTGCTCGGGGCGCCGTTCGCCGAACGCGACGCCGCAATCGGATAGCCGCCGACCCCGCTCCGGCGGCTGATCGATTCCGAATTAGGGTGACCCGGGTGACTGACCGTACGCCGAAGCTCTACATCTTCCCGCACGCCGGCGGGTCGCCGCAGTACTACGTCCCGTTCTCCAAAACCTTCGTCACCGACGTCAAACGCGTCGGGGTGCAGTACCCGGGCAAGGGCGGCAACCACGACCTCGGTGCGTTCACGAGCATCGAAGACCTCGCCGACCGCGTCTGCGGGATGCTGGCCCCGCCCACCGACGGCGGCACCGCGTTCTTCGGGCACAGCATGGGCGCGCTGCTGGCGTTCGAGGTGGCCCGCCGGTTCGAGGCGGACGGCAAACCGGTCGCGGCACTGTTCGTGTCCGCTGCGGGCGCGCCGGGGCGAGCGGGCTATGACAACATCGGCGACTCCGACCGCGGTCTGCTGGACGCGGTCAGCCAGATGACCGGGGTCAACCCGGAGTTCCTGGAGAACGAGGAGTTCGCGGCGAAGATCCTTCCGACGCTGCGCGGGTTGAAGGCCATCGCGAATTACGACTGCCCGCCCGATGCGCGGGTGTCCTGCCCGATCTTCGCGTTTCACGGTGACGACGACGACGTCGCCACCGCCGAGAAGGTGGCTCCGTGGGCCGAGCGCACCACCGGAACGTTCAGCGCGCGGACGTTCACCGCGCCCGGCCACCACTTCTACCTCAACGATCACCTGCCGGAACTGGTCAGCGATATCGAGGAGAAGATCGCGGCCCATTGCCGGGGCTGAAACCGGTCGCCACCGCGGTGACGCTGTGAATCGGCTGGTGGTACTGAAGTGGCCCTGGTGCACTGAGGGACTTCTGCGCTAACATGCCGGGTCTGCTGCGTTCGTGCTGTACGTCAGCCATAAATTCCCTGTCAACAGTGCTTACGTGGTAGCCTCCGCGAAGGGAAACGCCTGGGATGTCGGGGTCCAAGGAGTTTTTGCGCAGTTCCAAACATTCCAGAAGGGGTACCCGTCTCGATGGTGGAATCCTCCGCAGCGGCCACATCGGCCGCGCGAACTCGGCGCCCGGATGTACCCGCCACCGCCATTGACCGGCACGGCGGGCAACCGGCCCAGGGTGAGGTTGAAGTATTCAGCTGAGCAGGTCGGGCAGCGGCGCCCACAACGCCTGATCTCGCGGGGGAGCCATCCCAAATGTCGCTAAACCAATTGCATATATCCGCTGTGCAGGGGCACCGCGCAGCGAAACCGTCAGTTCAGACAGCACGTGTAAGGACGCTAGGCGGGGACGAAGTACTCAGCAGGTGAGGTCCGCGGACTTGACAGCACAAGGAGAAAACATCGCTATGCCGGTTACTCAATCGCACATCCCGACCCTGTTGGCGGACCGCGCCCGGGAGAAGCCGGATGCGCCTGCGTACACCTTCATCGACTTCGACGTCGACCCGGCCGGCTACCGCGAGACCGTGACCTGGTCGGAGCTGCGCAGCCGGGCGCAGGTGGTGGCGGCCGAGCTGGCCAGCTGCGCATCGCCGGGTGACCGGGTGGCGCTGCTGGCCCCGCAGAGCCTGGAGTACATCATCGGGTTCTACGGCGCGCTGGAGGCGGGCATGATCGCCGTCCCGCTGCCGGTGCCGATGTTCGGGGTGCACGACGAGCGGGTGTCGGCGGCCCTGCGGGACTGCTCACCGGCGGCGATCCTGACGACGTCGGCGGCGGTCGGCGACATCGCCAACTCGATTCGCGACCTCGGCGGCAAGCCGCCGGTGGTGATCGAGGTGGACGCGCTGGACCTCGACTCCGAGCCGGTCGTGGCCCCCGCCGCCACCGCGCACACGAAGACGGCGTT
>CAYNJD010000467.1:0-2401 GCA_964397355.1 uncultured Mycobacterium sp.
GGTTGAACATCGCCATCTGCTCGATCAGGTAGTGGTCCTGCAGCAGGATCGGGCCGTCGGGGCCGACCGTCAGCGACTTGTCGTCGCTGGGAGCCGGGATGCCGGCTTCGGTGGTGGTGTGGTGCTCGGTCATCGCTCTGTCTCCTGTTCTGGACGACGCAACCGGAATGCCCCCGAACCCGCCTGGGATTCGGAAGATTTCACACTCCAATCGCCGGTCAGCGGTGCGGGGCCGCCGGCGGCGGAACCGACGGCAACGGCGGGGGCGGTCCGCCCGGGCCACCCGGTCCATTCCCCGGCCCGGCGGGCCTGAAACCCGGCCAATCCGGTTCGTTACCCGGTCCGGCGGGCCCGAAACCGGGCAGCGGACCGTGGTGCATCATGCACGGACCGTGGTGCCGGCCGTGCCCGTGCCAGCCGTCGTCTCGCAGATAGGCGGCCGCGCAGAAGACCACCGCGGCGACGAAGACGATGCCGGCGACGATCACCACCCAGGCCGCGGCCTGGTACAACCGGTTCGGCTTGGCCGGTGGCGGTGGTGGCGGCGGTGGCGGCGACTCGGGTGCTGGTGTCTCGCTCATACCGCTCCATCATGCCGCACAACGACGCCAGCCGCCGCCCTTCGGGAGGGGCGGCGGCCGGTTGCTCGTTACCTGCCCGGCGGAGGCGCCGGCGGGCGGGTGACCGACGGCGGCGGCTCGCCGGGGCCGGGGCCTTCCGGACCGGGAGGAGCCATCGGGCCGGGCCCGCGATGGGGGCCCTTGTGGAAGCCCTTGTCGAACATCGCGCCGTGGTGGTGTCCGTGGTGCCCGTGGTGGCAGCCGTGACCGCGCATCCCGCCGCTGGCGTAGACGCCGGCGGCGAAGATCGACGAGATGATGAAGACGATCCCGGCGACGACGGCGACCCAGGCGGCGAGCCGGTAGAGCCAGTACGGCTTGGGCTCGACGGGGCCCGGCGGCGGCGTCGAGGGGTTGGTGGCTTCAGGTGTTTCGCTCATGGTTGACATGGTGCGCGCGCAACCACCCGGCATCGCTGGGTGTCGGCTATGCGCCAGCTATGAGCCGATCGGCGCTGGTTGACGGTGGATTCCTGTCGGACCCGTCCGGGAGGATGGGGTTATGCAACGGGATCCCGCCCCAGAGTGCCCGAACTGCGGCGCCCACGACACCAAGCACGCGGTCTACGGTCTGCTGATGTCGCCGCCCGAGCCGTGGCAGCAGCCGATGGGGTGTGTCGTCGACGGCCGGCGGGCCACCTGGTTCTGCGGCGCCTGCGAGCACCAGTGGTGACCCGGCTCAGTCGGCCGACCAGGGCTTGAACGGGTTGACCGCGAACCCGTTCCTGGGAGTTTGGCAACGTTGATACTGCTTGCGCTACGCCATCCACGCAGGTCAAGGGTATTGGTGGCGTTGGCAGCAAACGGGGTGCGCTGAAACTACTGCGGACGGACTGCGGACAGGCAGGGACTTTTCGGTCAGTCGGCCATCTCGGTAAGCATCTCTTGCGCTACCTCCGGATGACGGCGGATCGCTGCACGAAGTTGCAGCCGTTGAAAACGCTGGCGACCCTCCTCAACAGCCCCTTTCCAACCGTCTCGTGGTTCAGCAAGTTTGTCCGTGATCAGGAACTCCACCACATCCTCGAGAGTCGGCCGGAATCTCCGGCCGCCGACGGGCAGGTGCAGGCGCTCTAGCGGGCGCTGAGAGCCATCCGCGCGCACTCCGACGCGCTCCCACGCCTCAGATGTAGCGCAGACCTGGAGGTGAGCATCCGGGTAGCCGTCGGGCTTATCTCGCTCATAGTCATAGTGCAACAGGGCGTCCTTGTGATCCGGGCTCGACGACAACAGCATCACCGACTGCCGGACCATCAGGTATTTATCCTCGTGATCTTGCTCCAGGCGCATCGAGAATCCCAGCCAGATTCTCGGTTCTCCTCCGATGGTCACCGGGATGCACTCCGGGGCATCGAGTCGGTCCTTGGTGATCTGGTAGCCGATCACCGTCCGAGACCGGTCGCGGCCAGCCGTGATCACAGAGGTTAGGCGGATTCCATGGCAGATGGTCCGGTTCAGTAGATTGGTGAACTCGTCCGCGAGTCCCCGCGACTCCCGCTCTAGATCAGTACGCGGAGTCAAGGTCGACGTCGGACAGGTCGCCAATCGCCACCCATGCCAGGCGCGCCTGAATCGAGTGGAAGTCACCCGAACGCGCCTGGTCAGCCAGCTCATCGAATGTGCATCCCGCGCGTTCCAGCGCGCCGGCAATCGCACTTCGCAAGTCGGCCGCATTGGCAACGACAACCGAGCTGTCAGGCTCTAGCAGTGCGGTCATCTCTGCCACCTCCCTCGGATCGTCACGCTGAGGCCAGTGTGGCACACGCGTGCGCTTACGCAGAT
>CAYNJD010000468.1:0-2395 GCA_964397355.1 uncultured Mycobacterium sp.
GCTTGCCCACCACGTCGCGCACCGTGCCCTGCCACAGTCGCTGATCCTCATCAAACTCCAACAGCATTGCAGTCACCTCCTCCACAGCCCGATCGAGAATAACATTCTCGTTAGCGAATGTAACGATCTCGCCGCGAGATACCGCGCTATCACAACGTATCGCGCGGTTACCGTAGCCGTGGCGGCGCCCGCCTGCACCGTCTCCGCCACAAGGCTGCGAGAATCCAGTTCTTGCAAGCAAAGAATACAGCTATACAATGGTCGGCATCGGGACTCGGCCTCCCGGTGACTCTGCACGGCGCGCCCCGCGGCGGGCGCGGACTCAGGCGACACGGCGAAGGGCGGCGTTGATGATCGAACACCCGGATGGCAGCCGCACCCCCGTCATCGACGCCAGCGTGCACATCTTCGCCGCATCCAACAAGGACCTGCGCGGTCACCTGCGCGAGCCGTACCGCAGCCGGGGCTTCCCGGACTACGAGATGGACTGGTACGGAGCGCCGGGCGGCGAGTACGCGCCTGGCACGCAGGGGCCCGACGGCCAATACCCGGGCTCGGATCCCGAGGTGGTGGCCCAGCACCTGTTCGCCGATCGCGGGGTCGATGTGGCGGTGCTGCATCCGATGACCCGCGGCGTCATGCCGGATCGGCATCTGGGGTCAGCGCTGGCCGCGGCGCACAACGAAATCCTGGTGTCGCGCTGGTTGGACCACAGCGTGCACGGCGAGCGCTTCCGCGGCACGATCCGGGTCAACCCCGACGACATCGCCGGGGCACTGCGCGAGATCGACCGGTGGAAGGACCATCCCCGGGTGGTGCAGATCGGCGTTCCGCTGCAATCGCGGGAACTCTTCGGCAAACCCCAGTTCTGGCCGTTATGGGAGGCCGCCGTCGAGGCCGGCCTGCCGGTGGCCGCACACATCGAGGTGGGCTCCGGCGTCGCCGCCTCACCCACGCCGTCCGGGGTGCCACGCGTCTACGAGCACTATGTCAGCTTCATGGCGTGCAACTACCTGTACCACCTGATGAACATGATCGCCGAGGGCGTCTTCGAGCGGATGCCGTCGCTGAAGTTCGTCTGGACCGACGGCGCCGCGGACCTGCTGACGCCGTTCATCTGGCGGATGGACACCTTCGGCAGGCCACACCTGGAGCAGACGCCGTGGGCGCCGAAGATGCCCAGCGACTACCTGCCCGACCACGTGTTCTTTGTGCAGGGCGCCATGGACGGCCCCGGGGACACCGACTTCGCCGGCGAGTGGTTCGGCTTCACCGGCAAACACGACATGGTGATGTACGGGTCGAGCTATCCGCACTGGCAGAGCAACGAACTGACCGTGCCGAGCGCGTTCAGCGCCGAGCAACGCGACAAGCTGTGCTGGCGCAACGCCAGTCGGCTCTACGGCATCGACGTACCGGCCCCCGCGGGCGCACACTAGAGAGCAGTTGGTATCAAGGGAGACCACCATGACCGTGACAGCCACAGAGCGCAAACCGGCGGCGGAGCGCATCGCGGTGCGGTGTGTGGACTCCGATGTCCACCCGGTGCCGCGGCGCGGCGAACTCACCCAGTACATCCCGGAGCCGTGGCGCAGCAAGTACTTTCTGACCCGGCGCATCGGTGAGCAGATCTATTACGACGCACCGGACTACGCGCACGCGTTCGCCATGCGCGTCGATGCGTTCCCGGCCGACGGCGAATTCCCGGGCAGTGACCCGGAGTTGGCGTTCAAGCAGCTCATCATGGAGGCGGGCTCGGACTTCGCGATCCTGGAGCCCGCCGCCTACCCGGCCCGTTTTCCCGAAGCGCAGCATGCGATGTCGTGTGCGCTCAACGACTGGCAGGCCAACCATTGGCTGGACAGCCATAACAACTGGCACCAGCGGTGGCGCGGCTCGATCTGCGCCGCCATCGAGGACCCGGCAGGGTCCGTCGCCGAGATCGAGAAGTGGGCCGGGCACCCCTACATGGCCCAGATCCTGATCAAGGCCGAGCCGCGGCCGTCATGGGGCGACCCCAAGTACGACCCGATCTGGGAGGCGGCTACCAAACACGACATCACCGTCAGCTGCCACCTGTCGCGTAGCCACCATGAAGAGCTGCCGATGCCGCCGGTGGGCATGCCCAGCTACAACCACGACTTCATGGTCACGTACTCGCTGCTGGCGGCCAACCAGGTGATGAGCCTGATCTTCGACGGGGTCTTCGACCGGTTCCCGACGTTGCGCATCGTGTTCGTCGAGCATGCGTTCACCTGGATCCTGCCGTTGATGTGGCGGATGGACGCCATCTACGAGGCACGAAAGTCGTGGCTCGACATCAAGCGCAAGCCATCGGAATACGTCAAGGACCACATCAAGTTCACCACCCAGCCGCTGGACTACCCCGAGGACA
>CAYNJD010000469.1:0-2388 GCA_964397355.1 uncultured Mycobacterium sp.
GCCTTTGCCATTACGGCCTCCCGTCGATCGGCTTCAGCTGTCACACGTGTCAACGTCCGACACGGAGGCAGAGTTCCCGCCCGATCGCTTTTCCACACCACTTGACGTGCGGGGATAGCCCGATCTCTTTGAGAATGTGCTAAGAACCGGTACCTTGCGGCGCCTCGCCGCCGGCATCGGCACCCGGCTCGCCCGCGCGGTGCGGCGGCGATCCGGGCCCGGCTTGCGGGCGGTCCAGCGCGCGACGGCCCCCGGTGGGGAACAGCGGCGTGTGCGCCGGCGCCTTGTCATACCGGCGGGGCTCGTCGGCGCTGCGCGGCGGCCGATCATTGGCGATCAGCACCGCCATCCACGGCAGTGGAATCGAAGCGACCAGGATCAGCAGCGAGATCAAGCCGTTGTGCCAGATGCCGTAGGCGACCGCGGCCAGGATCAGCGCCGGAACCCGGAACGCCATCAGCGTCAGGTACTTGCGCACCCGCTCGCGGTGCTGCTGCTCATAGGAGGGGGCGGCCGCGGTGATGAGAACCGGCCGACCGTCGTCGTCGAAACCCAGCTCGGGGCCGTGCTTCATCACTCCACTGTCCCACACCGGGAGGTCGGTGGCACGAGGGGTTTTGGGATCGCCTGAGTTCTGGGCACAATGGAGCGATGGGCATACAGACCGACACCCTCGAGCGCACCGATGCCGATGCACGCGTCGACGACGGGACCGGCGACGACACCCCGAAATACTTCCACTACGTCAAGAAGGACAAGATCGCCGAGAGCGCGGTCATGGGCACACACGTGGTGGCCTTGTGCGGGGAGGTGTTCCCGGTCACCAAGTCGGCCAAGCCGGGATCCCCGGTCTGCCCGGACTGCAAGCGGATCTACGCGACGCTCAAGAAGGGCTGACCGCATCGGCGTCGTGACCGGCGCGGCCCGTGCGTGACACCACCCAGTTACGGAATCGGTGCAGGTGGGTGGCCTGCGCCGGCCATTCCTCCTGAATGGCGGCGTTCAATTCCGCGCCCAGCATGATGGCGAAGCCGAGCAGAAACGCGAACAGCAGGAAGGCGATCGGTGTCGCCAGCGCACCGTAGGTGTAGCCGGTGCTGGTGATGTAGCGCAGGTAGACCCGCAGCCCCAGCGTCGCCACGACGAACACCGCGGTGGCCAGCAACGCGCCGATCACCAGGCGATGCGACGGCAGCGGCTTGGGCAGCGACACCCGATAGAGCACCGTCACCGCCAACAGCAGCCCCAACACCAACATCGGGTAGTAGCCGAAGCGCAGGATGTCCGTCCACCCGGCGGGAAGATGCTCGGCGATGGCGTGCGGGCCCACCGCGGCGACCGGTGCCAAGGCGACCGCGATCACCAGCATCGCCACATACAGCCCGAGCGCGAAGAACCGTTGCCGCACCGGATGGCGCAGCGGGGTCTGGTCGTGCGCCTCGACCACCGAGTCGACGAACGCCGAGATCGCCGAGGATCCGGCCCACAGCGAGATCACGAAGCCCAACGACACCACCTCGCCGCGGGCGTTGGCGACGATGTCGCGGACGGTGGGCTCGATGATCTCCACCACCACGTTCTTCGAGAAGAAGCTCGCGGCCATGCCGATCAGCCGGTCCTGGATGGTGGCCAACGTGTTCGGGCCGAACAACGGGGCCACATAGGACAGGCTGCCCAGCATCCCGAGCAGCAGCGGTGGCAGCGAGAGCACCGACCAGAAGCCCGCCTGGGCCGACTCGGAGAAGATCGAGTCGTCCCAGCTCTTGCCCAGCGTGCGTCGTGCGATGCGCAGCAGGTGATGACGGGAAGGTTTGGGGATCTGGTCAGTCATGACCAGCCCAGCATTCCTGACAACCGGTGCTACTGCACGATTCCCGCCGGCGGGCGTGTTGCGCGCAGCCTCGGGCCCGGGACGACTACGCCTCGACGGGTGCGCTGACCTGCAGCACGGCGGACAGCTCGATCAGCTTGGCTTCGTGCTCGTTGGCGTGGTGCTGGCAGAACAGCAGCTCGGCTCCGGAGGGCAGCGTGGCTCGCACCCGGGCGGCGGCACCGCACCGGTCGCATCGATCAGCCCGAGTGAGTTCGGGACTGGTCAGAGTCGCGTTCATGGGCTCCTCCGTTTCTCGCGGGTCTGTCAAGTGTGTCAGACGCTCGCGCGTTCGGCGTTGTTCCGCGCCTCGGCTGTGTCGTGTCTCACCCTTGCGCGCCGTCGGGCAGGATCGGTGTGGTGAACCGTGCCGGCATCCTCGTCCACCTGTGCAGCGCGCGTGACTGGTCGGCTGCGCGGCAATCCGGTGCGTTGCGCCCGGAGTCGTTGCGCAGTGCGGGATTCGTGCACTTGTCGACGCCGCAGCAGGTGCATCTGCCCGCCAATCGGCTCTACCG
>CAYNJD010000470.1:0-2377 GCA_964397355.1 uncultured Mycobacterium sp.
TGGAACTTCTATCTGGCGCTGGCGAACTTCAAGATCGGGGTCATCGCCGAAGGGATCACGCATCGTGCTGCGCACGGCGCCGGCGGCGTACGGCACGCCGACGAAGCAGCGCAGGCCGCACCGGAGTTCATCGCCGCGGCACGAACGGCGCTGCAGTGCGGCTGAATTGGTGTTGCTGGATCGAGAAAGGCGAGACGGGTGGGCGTACTGGATAGATTCCGGATGGACGGCCGGGTCGTAGTGGTGACCGGAGCATCCTCGGGACTCGGCGTGTATTTCGCCCGGGCGTTCGCCGAGGCCGGCGCCGACGTCGTACTGGCCGCGCGACGGGTGGACAAGCTCGCCA
Organism: uncultured Mycobacterium sp.; assembly: GCA_964397355.1. Lineage (GTDB taxonomy): Bacteria > Actinomycetota > Actinomycetes > Mycobacteriales > Mycobacteriaceae > Mycobacterium. The sequence goes on from CAYNJD010000470.1 coordinate 347, forward strand.
ACGCCGCCGAACTCGTCGCGGCGACAGGCCGTGCCGCGCTGCCGGTGGCGACCGACGTCGCGGATCCGGCGGCGGCCAGCAACATGGTGGACGCCGCGATTCAGCGGTTCGGCCGCGTCGACGTATTGATCAACAACGCCGGTATCGGAACCGCGCACCCGGCTACCCGGGAGACCCCGGAGCAGTTCCGCGAGGTGATCGACATCAACCTCAACGGTGCCTACTGGGCGGCGCAGGCCTGCGGGCGGGTGATGGGACCGGGGTCGTCGATCATCAACATCTCCAGCATTCTGGGGCTGACGACCGCCGGGCTGCCACAGGCCGCCTACGCCGCCAGCAAGGCCGGGCTCATCGGCCTGACGCGGGACCTGGCCCAGCAGTGGGGAAGTCGCAAAGGAATCCGAGTCAACGCGATCGCGCCGGGCTTCTTCGCATCGGAGATGACCGAGCAGTACCGGCCCGGCTACTTGGAGGGCATCTCGCACCGCATGGTGCTGGGCCGGATGGGTGACCCCGAGGAACTCGCGGCGACGGCGGTGTGGCTGGCCTCCGAGGCCGGGGGGTATGTCACCGGCCAGACCATCGCGGTCGACGGCGGCTTCACGATCAACTGACCTCAGCGCAGGTCGGAGAACCGGATCGGGTCCTCCGGGCGGTCGTAATGCGCGTACCGCGCTTCCTCTTTCGTGACATCGTCATACGCGCTGAACTGCACCGACAGGTCGTCGGCAAAAAGCAGCAACTGCTTGGACTTCAGTATCTGCGGGTCGTCGATGTCGAAGACTCGGGGCGGGGCGTCGTCCAGCGCCCGCTGCAACCGGGCCAGCAGCGCCTCCTGCCCGGGCCGGAAAGGCTGCAGGGCGGCACTCACCTTGTCCGGTTCGGCTCTGGCGAGCTCCGGCCCCTCCTCGCGGGTCTCGTTGTCGAAGTCCCGGATCACAAGGTAGAAGGTCACGACCGATGAGGTTACTGCGCGGCGATCCGCGATAGCCTCGGCTGGTGGATTCCGACCCGCGGATTCCTGCTTCGGAGGAGTGACCAGCGTGACCCCGGTGGCCCGCGAGGACCTGCCGCAGTCCTATATCGACCTCGTCCACGCCTGAATGCCCGACGACATCGCTTCCATGCTGCTCGCCCGCCGCGGCGACCGGCATCCGGGTCTGCGCACCCGGCAACGGGATTGGACCTGGGACGAAGTGGTGCGCGAGTCCGCTGCGCGCGCCGCGTTGGCGTCGGCGCTGCGCCGGGACGGGCCGTTTCACATCGGCGTGCTGTTGGACAACGTGCCGGATTTCGTGTTCTGGCTCGGCGCCGGCGCGCTGGCCGGCGGGGTCGTCGTCGGCATCAACCCCACCCGCGGCGATGCCGAGATGGCCGCGGAGATCCGCCATGCGGATTGCCAGCTGATCGTCACCGACACCGCCGGATCACACCGGCTGCGCGGCCTGAACCACGGACTGCAGCCGGAGCGCTTGCTGATCGTCGACCACCCCGACTACACCGCGCTCATCGAAGCGCACCGAATGGAGCCAACCGCTGCGGCCGGTGTGGGCCCGGCCTCGTTGTTGCTGCTGCTGTTCACCTCCGGCACCACCGGTGCCTCCAAGGCGGTCAAGTGCAGCCAGGGCCGGTTGGTGCGCATCGCTGAGATGGCCACCACCAAGTTCGGCCACGTGCGTTCCGATGTCGACTACTGCTGCATGCCGCTGTTCCACGGCAACGCCATCATGGCGCTGTGGGCGCCGGCGCTGGCCAACGGCGCCACGGTCTGCCTGACACCCAAGTTCTCGGCGTCGCAGTTCCTGCCCGATGTGCGCTACTTCGGCGCGACGTTCTTCACCTATGTCGGCAAAGCGCTGGGCTACCTGCTGGCCACGCCGGAGCGCCCGGACGACGCCGACAACACCCTGGTCCGCGGGTTCGGCACCGAGGCGTCGCCGCAGGATCAGGCCGAGTTCCGCCGCCGGTTCGGCGCCGTGCTGCACGAGGGCTACGGATCCAGCGAGGGCGGCAACGCCGCGATACCCGACC
>CAYNJD010000471.1:0-2371 GCA_964397355.1 uncultured Mycobacterium sp.
GCTACCAGCGGCTGTGTCACCACGACGATGTGGCCGGGTTGCTGGACTTCGCCGCACAACAGCGCCTGACCGTCGTCGCGGTCGACAACGTGCCCGGGTCGGTGCGCCTCGAGCGCACCGAGTTGCCGGCCGACTGCCTGCTGGTGTTCGGCAGGGAAGGCCCCGGCGTCAGCGACGAGATGCGGGCGGGGGCCGATGTGCTGGTGTCCATCGCGCAATTCGGCTCCACCCGCAGCATCAACGTCGGGGTGGCCGCCGGTATCGTGATGCACGCCTGGATCTCCCGGCATGGCGACATCGAAAACGCCTGGTAGATCAGGATATTACCCGAGAAAGACGGACCGTGGCGACAGACGACTATCCGACCACCCGGCGCATCAGGTTCCGCTTCGAAGAAACCGAGGGCGGGCGCTATTTCGCCGACGACAACATCGTGCTCAGTCATTTCGTGGCCGAACTGTCGGGAAGTTTCCCGCCCGGCGAGGAGTCGTTCATCCGCTCGGTGCGTCGGGTCTCCGACCGGATCACCGATCCGGTGCTCAAGCGCCGGGCCGCCGGGTTCATCGGCCAGGAGTCGACCCATGAACTCCAGCACCGCCGGCTCAACGCCCAGCTGATCGACCGGGGCTATCGCATCGCCTGGCGCGACTCGAAAGCGCTGCGGGACAAGCAGTTGCGACGCGAACAACGGATGTCGCCGCGGGTGCACCTGGCCATGACCGCCGGGGCCGAGCACTACACCGCGGTGTTGGCCGAGCGGATCCTGTCCAGCGCGGAGATCCAGTCGATTCCGGGCACGCCGGAGGTGTGGCGCCTGCTGAATTGGCATGCGCTGGAGGAACTGGAGCACAAATCGGTGGCGTTCGACGTCTACCGCGCCGTCGGCGGCACCGAGCTCACCCGGATCGCGGTGATGGTGTTCCTGATCGCCACCACGGTTCCGGCGACGCTGCTGGCGGTGGCCATCTCCATCGCCCGCGACCCGGTGGCCAGGCGCCATCCGGTGCGGCTGCTGCGGGAGGGCCGCGCGCTGCTGCGCGGTCCGTTCTTCAAGGGCCTGCTGCGCGATCAGGTCCGCTACCTCAAGCCCGGCTTTCACCCCGATGACGTGGATACCACGGCGCTGCTGACACTTTGGCGCAGCAGGCTCTTCGGCGACGGCGGTACGTTGGTCGACCACCTGCGCTGAACTATCCGGTAGGGCAGGATCTAGAGCTATGGATCCCCTGTGGGCGAATCGGGCCGAAAGCGCCGAGGCCGCCGTCACCGCGAGACACCTCAAATCGCTCTGGCATCTGCCGGGCACCCAGCTGGGGGTGGTGGCCTGGCCGCCGATCCGTCGGGCACCGCACTGGCACTACTGGTGGCAGGCGCACCTGCTGGACTGCCTGGTCGACGCGCAGCTGCGTGACCCGCAGCCGCAGCGCCTCACCAGGATCAAGCGGCAGATCCGCACCCACCGGCTGCGCAACGTGTTCCGCTGGACCAACGACTACTACGACGACATGGCGTGGCTGGCGCTGGCGATCCAGCGTGCCTGTGTAGTCACCGGCATCGACCGGCACCGGGCACTGGCCACCTTGACCCGGCAACTGACCGAGTCCTGGATGCCCGAGGCCGGCGGCGGCATCCCGTGGCGCAAGGACGAACAATTCACCGAGCCGTTTTTCAACGCCCCGGCCAACGGCCCGGCCGGGATCTTCCTGGCCCGCGAACCCGGCTGGCTGCAGCGCGCCCAGCAGATGGGCGACTGGATCGACGCCACCCTGATCGACCCGGAGACCGACCTGGTGTTCGACGGCATCAGGGCCGGCTCGCTGGTGCGCGCGCAGTACACCTACTGCCAAGGCGTGGTGTTGGGGCTGGAGACCGAGCTCGCAGTCCGCACCGGAGATGCCCGGCACGCCCCGCGGGTGCACCGACTGGTCGCCGCAGTGAGCCAGCACCTGGCTCCCGGCGGGGTGCTCAAGGGCGCCGGCGGCGGCGACGGCGGGCTGTTCGCCGGGATCACCGCCCGGTATCTGGCGCTGGTCGCCACCGACCTGCCCGGTGACTCCGCCGCCGACGCCGAAGCGCGCGAGACCGCCGCCGCGTTGGTGCTGACGTCGGCGAAGTCGGCGTGGGACTTCCGGCAGTCGGTGAACGGGCTGCCGGTGTTCGGGGCGTTCTGGGACCAGACCGCCGAGGTGCCGCGGGCCGAGGGCGCGGTGGCCACCTCCGTCGCCGGCGCGGTGAACGAGTCCGAGGTGCCCGAACGCGACCTGTCGGTGCAGCTGTCCGGCTGGATGTTGATGGAGGCCGCCGCCGGCCTCCGCTGACCCTGCGCTGAGGGCGGGGCCTACTCGGGGTTTTGCGCCGTGAGCGCAGAGTC
>CAYNJD010000472.1:0-2341 GCA_964397355.1 uncultured Mycobacterium sp.
CCGGCTGGGGCTCACGGCCACCCTGATCCGGGAGGACGGCCGCGAGGGCGACGTGTTTTCCCTGATCGGACCGAAGCGCTACGACGCACCGTGGAAGGACATCGAGGCGCAGGGCTGGATCGCCCCGGCCGAGTGCATCGAGGTGCGGGTCACCATGACCGAGAGCGAGCGGATGAACTATGCCGTCGCCGAACCCGAGGATCGCTACAAGCTGTGCTCGACGGTGCACTCCAAGATCGCGGTGGTGCGCTCGATCCTCAAACAGCATCCCGACGAACAGACGCTGGTGATCGGCGCCTACCTCGATCAGCTCGAAGAGCTGGGCGAGCAGCTCGGCGCCCCGGTGATCCAGGGCTCCACCCGCACCGCCGAACGCGAGAAGCTCTTCGATGCCTTCCGCAACGGCGAGGTGTCCACCCTGGTGGTGTCCAAGGTCGCCAACTTCTCCATCGACCTGCCGGAGGCGTCGGTGGCGGTGCAGGTCTCCGGCACCTTCGGATCGCGGCAGGAGGAGGCCCAGCGGCTCGGCCGGCTGCTGCGCCCCAAGGCCGACGGGGGCGGCGCGGTGTTCTACTCGGTGGTCGCCCGCGACAGCCTCGACGCCGAATACGCCGCGCACCGGCAGCGGTTCCTCGCCGAGCAGGGCTACGGCTACATCATCCGCGACGCCGATGACCTGCTGGGCCCGGCGATCTAGGGCGACCCGCCAGCACGGCACACGCCTTCCGCGCAGCATTGCGGTTAGCCTCGAAACATGGCGCTGTCCAAGGACGAACGCGAGCGGTTCCTGGCCGAGCCACATATCGCTGCGCTGTCGGTGAGCGCCGGCGCCGGCCGGGGCCCGTTGACGGTGCCGATCTGGTACCAGTACTCCCCCGGCGGTGAGCCCTGGGTGCTGACCGGGGCCGGGTCACGCAAGGCCCAGCTCATCGAGGCCGCCGGATGCTTCTCGCTGATGGTGGAGCGCACCGAGCCGACGCTGCGTTACGTCGCCGTCGACGGCGCTGTCAGCCGCATCGAGCCCGGCACCGAGGAGCACCACATCGAGTTGGCCCACCGCTATCTTCCACCGGAGCGGGCCGAGCGGTTCCTCGAGTTCGCGCTGGCACAGCTGGGTGAGCAGCTGGTGATCCGGCTGCGTCCCCAGCATTGGGTGTCGGCCGACCTGGGGACGGTTTAGGCGCATGGGGGCCAGGCGGCTGCTGTTCCGGGCGATGTACCGGCTGGGGTTCACCCCGTGGGACGGTCACGTTTTGGCCCGCGGGCTGCGCAATCTGGTCGAGAGCGACCCCGAAACGGCGTTGTCGCCGAGCACCGCCCTGGATCTCGGATGTGGCACCGGGGACAACTCCATCTACCTGGCGCAGAACGGCTGGCGAGTCACCGGCGTCGACTTCGCTCCGCGGGCGCTGCGCACCGCCCGGGCCAAGGCCCAGGCCGGCAAGGTCTCGGTGCGATTCGTCTGCGCCGATATCGCCCAGATCGCCGAGGCCGGTCTCGGGGATGATTTCGCGCTGGTGGCAGACAGCGGTTGCCTGCACGGCATGAACGACAACGACCGCGCGATGTATGCCCGGCAGGTCAATGCGGTCACCGGGCCGGACTCGCGGCTGCTGATCGTCGCGTTCACCCCCGGCGCGCTGTTCGGGGTCCGCGGCATCGACCAGCCCGAGATCGAGCGGCTCTTCGCGCCGCAGTGGGAGCTGATCACCTCCGGCGACGAGCCGAACTACCTGCCCGCCAACGGCAATCAGCCGGTGCGGCACTACCTGCTGGCGCGCCGGGCTTAACGGTTCAGCCCCCGCAAACGGTGCTGGGCAGCAGCATCATCAACGGCCACAGCAGCACACCGGCCACCGTCGCCAGCTCATACACACTGTTGGGCGGTATGCCGAACTGCTCTTCGGCGCGGGTCTGCAGCAGCTGCACACCGTCGGGGCGCAGGAACAGGCAGACCACGCCGATGATCACGTACAGCAGACCGAGCCACAGCGCCGCCTCCAGCAGCTTGGCCACCGTGATGCTTACCCGATAGTCGAGTAGACGCGAAATCCCCCGAAGCCACGGGGGTTCGGGGGATTCCACGTCTGTCAGCCTAGCTAGAGCAGCGACTGCGGCGGGTCGAACCGGTCGCCGTAGCGGGCGGCCAATTCCTTGGCCCGCGCCACGAAGCCGGCCTTGCCGCCCGGGTAGCCGACGATGAACTGGTGGGTGCCGCCGGTCCACGGCGGGAACCCGATGCCCATGATCGCGCCGATGTTGGCGTCGGCGGTCGAGGTCAGCACACCCTCGTCGAGGCACTTCTGGGTCTCCAGCGCCTCGGCGAACAGCATCCGGTCGA